>JBAZRU010000444.1:0-6206 GCA_041662805.1 Candidatus Hydrogenedentales bacterium
CGCGTGCGATGGACTTCGCCCTTGGCGACTACGAAAGCGCCCAAGTGCATGTCGAACACTACTTGAAGGGCTTCGTCACCAAGCCGTTTCTGATTGAAGTAGAGCTGCACTTGCCCGCTCTCGTCGCGGATGTTGGCGAAGATGCTCTTTCCGTGATCGCGAAACGAGATCATGCGTCCGGCGAGCGTGGCGGGGATGCTGGCGGTTTCGCCTTCGGCGACGCCCTTCTCAGCGTCTTCGAATAGCGCACGCGCCTCGGCTATGGAATTGGAGCGCGCGAACGAATATGGATAGGGCTCGATGCCTCGCGCGCGAAGCCGTTCGAGCTTGTCGAGGCGATGCCGCAGGAGTTCCTGTTCGGTCGAATGAGGTGCGTCGTCGGACATGGGATTAATTGTCGCCTTTCAGTTCCAGTTTCCATTTGAGGAATCCGGCAATAAAGATATCCAAATCGCCGTCGAGGATCCGGTCCACATTGCTGGTCTCGACGTCCGTGCGATGATCTTTGATGAGCTGATACGGGTGCAGCACGTAGCTTCGGATCTGGCTGCCCCACGCCACGTCTTGCTGCCCTTCGCGCAGGGCAAGGCGCTCCACTTCTTTCTTCTGCATTTCAATGTCATAGAGCTTGGCCTTGAGCATCTGCATGGCGGTCGCGCGATTGCGGTGCTGGGACCGTTCGATTTGGCACGCCACCACGATGCCCGTGGGCAAGTGCGTGAGGCGCACGGCGGAGCTGGTCTTGTTCACCTTCTGACCGCCGGGGCCACTCGAGCGGAATACGTCCATCTTGAGGTCGTCTTCCTTAATTTCAATGGCGATGCTGTCATCCACTTGCGGAATGACTTCGATGGCCGCGAAGGAAGTGTGGCGGCGCTTGTTTGCATCGAATGGCGAGATACGCACAAGACGGTGGACGCCCGCCTCGGATTTCAGATTGCCATACGCGAACGGACCATCGACGATGATCGTGGCGCTCTTGAGTCCGGCCTCATCCGCATCCTGGTAGTCGACGACTTCCACATTGAATTCGTGCCGCTCGCAGCATCGCGTGATCATGCGATAGAGCATCGCTGCCCAGTCGCAGGATTCGGTGCCGCCGGCGCCGGGGTGTACGTTGATGATCGCCGCCTTTGAATCGCGCGGGTCCGTGAAGAGGCTGCCGATCTCAAGGCGGTCCAACTTCTCGCCCAAGCCGGACGTGAGCGACTTCAACTCTTCGGCCATCGACTCGTCGTTTTCCGCCTGGGAGAGTTCGACGAGAACCTGCGCCTCTTCAATTTCGTTGCCGAGCGCATCAGGGGCGGAAATGAGATTCTTAAGCCCTTTGAGTTTTTGGAGGATCTTCTGAGCCGATTCGGGATCGTCCCAGAATGTGGATTCGCTCATCAGTTGTTCGATGTCGGCGATCTGGGCCTTGGTGACGTCGACTCGCAAGCTCAGGCGCAATTGCGCGAGCCGCTCCGCGTACTCCTTGAGCTTGGTGGATTCATCTTCATACATGTCGGTGCAATGTCTACCTTATCGTTGGTGCGAATTGTGCGCGCATGGCGTCGACAAAAATGCATCCCTCACAGCGCGAACAAAGGAACGGCCATATAGTATAGGAACGGGGCCGCGAACAGGAATCCGTCACAGCGGTCGAGCACGCCGCCATGTCCGGGAAATACGTGGCCCGAGTCTTTCAGCCCCGCATCGCGCTTGAGGCACGACTCCGCGAGGTCGCCCACTTGCGACGCGACCGAGAGAACCGCGCCCGCATAGAGGTAACGAGACAGAGACCAATCGGGAACGGCCGTCATGCGAACGTCTTGGCCGATGTAATAGAGCACAGCCATGCCAATCACGGAGCCGAACAGGCCCGCGAATGCACCTTCCCAGGTCTTTCCGGGGCTGGCCTTGGGGGCGAGCTTGTGCTTACCGATGGCACGGCCCACGAAAAACGCCGCGGTATCCGTGAGGATGACGGCCACGAACAGTAGCATGACGAGGCCCGGGCCTTGGCCCGGGATTCCGTGGATAAGCACGATGTGCGCGCCGAACCAGCCGACGTAGATCAGGCCGAAGATGGTGCCTGCAAGCCCGGCGACCGCGTGTTGACCGCGCACGACGTGCAAGGCGGCGACGAGCAAACATCCGCCGTACAAGAGGAAATTCGTAAGGGTGAGGCTTCCGAAGTACCCGCTGAATGCGATGAGCGTGCCTGCGAGCATGCCGCCGATTGTCTCTGGAGAAATCTGCCGGGCGCGCGCGATGGCAAAGAGTTCGTAGAGTCCTACGAGAACGAGCGTGCTGACGAGGATTGCGAAGAGCAAGCGCATCGAAGGCATCCAAATGGCGAAGAGAAACACAGCGAGCAGCACAACGGCGGTGATGCTGCGCACAAGCACGGAGCGGTCGAGGAATTTGCTCCCCATGATCAGCGTCCGCCGAAGCGGCGTTTGCGCGACTGATACTCGGCGATAGCAGCATAGAGGTGCGGTTTGCGGAAGTCCGGCCACAGCACGTCCGTCGCCACGATTTCCGCGTAGGACAACTGCCACATCATGAAATTGCTGAGACGCAGTTCGCCGCTAGTGCGAATCAAGACATCGGGATCGGGCAAGTCGGGCTGATACAAATACCGCGCGAACAGGGCTTCGTCGACGTTTTCCGGCTTAACCTTGCCGTCGCGTGCGTCACGGGCGATGGCCTTGGCCGCGTCGGCGATCTCCGCGCGCGAGCCGTAGTTGATAGCTACATTCAGCCGCATGGAGCGGTTGTTCTTGGTGCGTTCCATGGACGCGCGCAGATCGTTGGCCGCCTTCTCGGGAAGACCTTCCATGCGCCCCATGATGGTGACGCGGATGTCTTCCTTGTGGATGTTCTCAAGCTCGAGATTCACGTACCGGCTGAGCAGGCGGAACAGGGCATTCACTTCGGTTTTCGTGCGGCGCCAATTCTCGGTGGAGAAGGCATAGAGCGAAAGCACTTCGACACCGCCGAGTTCGCGGCACGCTTCGACAATGGCCCGAACACTTTTCGCTCCTGCGTCGTGGCCGGCCGCGCGGCCAAGACCCTGCCGGCGCGCCCAGCGGCTGTTGCCGTCCATAATGACGGCAATGTGCTTAGGCAATCGCTTAAGGTCGATTTCGGGCAGTTCGGTGTTCATTCGGATAAAGACATCGCATCCACCGTCCGAGAGCGGATTGCTCATGCAATGCGGCATCTCGACCGTGCGGCTGTTCTCCGCTATTGGGCGCTCCTCTCGCGGCAAGCGGACCCGCGATTGCCGGGCCCACAGTGGACGCGAAGGTCACACCTCCATTATCTCTTCGTCTTTTGCTTTAAGTGTCGCGTCGATGTGCGAGATGGATTCGTCGGTTACTTTCTGGACGGCAGCGGTAAGCTTGTGCGCGTCGTCTTCGGGAAGGTCGCCGTCTTTTTGTTCTTTCTTGATTTCTTCAACGATATGACGGCGGATGTTACGAACCGCAACACGCGCTTCCTCTGCGATGTGGCTGACGTGCTTGACGAGATCTTTTCGCCGCTCTTCGGTCAGTTGCGGAATGGGGATGCGGATAATCTTGCCGTCGTTCGACGGATTGAGATTGAGGGGAGAAGAGAGAATGGCCTTCTCGATCGCTCCGATCTGGGACTTGTCCCAGGGAGTGATGGTGAGCAGGCGCGCCTCGGGCGCGGAGACCGTTCCCACTTGGTTCAGCTTCATTTTCTGGCCCCAGGCATCCACCTCGATCGAGTCCAGCAGCCCGACCGTGGCGCGGCCCGTGCGAATGTGAATGAACTCATGTTCGAGGGCCTCGAGGCTCTTGTCCATCTTGGCCTTGGCCTCTTTCACGAGTTTGTGCTCCATGCTCAATCTCCTTTCACGATCGTCCCGATAGGTTCCCCCAAGACCGCCCTCATGATACTGCCCGGTGTCGTCAGATTGAAGACGAGTATCGGGAGATGGTTTTCCCGGCACAGCGAAATCGCGGTGGCGTCCATGACGCGCAGATTGCGCGCAAGCGCCGTCGTGTACGACAACTCATCATACTTTGTGGCATTCGGGTTTTTCACGGGATCCGAATCGTAGACCCCATCCACCTTGGTTGCTTTCATCAGGATTTCGGCGCCGATCTCGTTGGCGCGCAGGGCAGCCGCCGTATCGGTCGTGAAGAAAGGATTGCCCGTGCCCGCGCCGAAGATAACCACGCGCCCCTTCTCAAGGTGGCGGATAGCGCGGCGGCGAATATAGGGCTCGGCAACGGGCCGCATCTCGATGGCCGTCAGCACGCGTGTGGCGACGCCGTTGTGTTCGAGCACGGCCTGCAATGCCAAGGCGTTGATCACGGTCGCCAACATGCCCATGTAATCGCCGGTGGGCCGGTCGAGGCCGTCATGATTGCCTTGGGCGCCGCGAAAGATGTTGCCTCCGCCCACGACCAGCCCCACTTCGACGCCGAGCTTACGCACCTGAGCGACTTCGTCGCAGAAGCGGCTGACGGTGTCGAAGTCGATGGTGTCCGAGCCCGAACCTTCGAGCGCTTCACCACTCAATTTGAGCATGACCCGCGTGTAGACGGGGTTGGCCACCTGTGTCCCTCCGCATAGTCCAAGGCGTGCCTGGGACCTTCCCTCATCGCCTTTACAGAATGGCGTCCCCGGACTGGTCCGGGGACGCCATGAATACTACCTTAGATCGCTTCGCCCAACTGGAAGCGGGCAAAGCGGCGAACGTCGATCTTTTCGCCGACGAGTCCGCTGAGTTCTTTCGCCAATTGCTCGACCGTGCGGTCCGGATCGCGAACGAAGGGTTGTTCCACAAGGCAAACCGTCGAATACCATTTCGTCAGTTTGCCTTCGGCAATCTTGTCGCACACGTTCGCGGGCTTGCCGGTTTCGGCCGCCTGCTTCACGTAGATTTCCTTCTCCGCGGCGATGGCCGATTCCGGCACGTCTTCACGGCGAACCCACTGCGGCGAGGCGGAGCAGATCTGCAAGCAAATGTTCTTGCAGAACTCCTGGAATTTTTCGCCGCGGGCCACGAAATCGGTTTCGCAGTTGACCTCGACCAACACGCCGACTTTTCCACCAAGGTGGATGTACGACGTGACGGCTCCCTCTTTCGCGGCGCGGTCGGCGCGCTTCGCGGCGCTGGCCATGCCCTTCTCGCGAAGCCACACGACACCCTTTTCGAAATCACCGTCGGAAGCTTCCAACGCGTGTTTGCAATCCATCATGCCTGCGCCCGTGGCGTCGCGCAGCGACCTGACCATTTCCGAAGTTATCGCGGCCATGAACTACATATCTCCTTCCGTACCATTGGCTACAGCATCATCCGCCGCAACGGCTGCCACTTCTTCTTCGACAGGCACATCCACGGCTTCGCCGGCCGCGGCATCGGCGGAAGCGATCCGGCGCACGCGCGGTCCGCGTTGTGGCATGTCGGCGCGGACCTTCTCGAAGTGCGATTTGCCTTCGATCGCGGCATCGGCAATGACCGAGCAGAACAAGCCAACGGCGCGGATTGCGTCGTCGTTGCCGGGCACGGGAATCGGCACGACATCCGGGTCTGCATTCGTATCGACAACACCGATTGCCGGAATGCCCAGGCGCTTGGCTTCGCGCACGGCGATGGCTTCTTTCTTGGCGTCGATCACGAAGAGCACGCTCGGAAGGCCGGGCATGTTCTTGATGCCGTCGAGATTTTTCTTCAGTTTCGTAAGGGAACGGCGAATCTTCGCCGATTCCTTCTTCGCCAACTTGTCGAGCGCGCCGGTCTTCTCCATCTCTTCGATTCGGATGAGCTTACGCACGCTGCTGTTCAGCGTTTCGAAGTTGGTGAGCGTTCCGCCGAGCCAACGGTTGTTGACGTAATACATTCCACACCGTTCCGCTTCGCGGGCGATGGGCTCCTGCGCCTGTTTCTTCGTGCCCACGAACAGGACCGTGCCACCCTTGGCAACGGCGTCGCGCACGAAGATGTACGCCTTCAGAAGCTGGCGCAGGGTCTTTTGGAGGTCGATGATGTAGATGCCGTTGCGCTGGCCGAAAATATACGGCCCCATCTTCGGATTCCAACGGCGGGTTTGGTGGCCGAAGTGAATACCGGCCTCCAGAAGTTGTCGCATTGTGACGACGGGCATGCAGAGTTCTCCTCTCGGGTTTTACCTTGGGATCCGACGGTCAATCCGCCTTCGGCGGACACCCAGACCGTGTTTATG
>JBAZRU010000445.1:0-6201 GCA_041662805.1 Candidatus Hydrogenedentales bacterium
ACCGCGTAATGTCGACCACCAGCTCGCGCAGCGCGCGCTGCTCGCTGCGTTCGGAGAGAATGGTGAGCGACTTCAGCAGCGACGTTCCCGCGTCGAGCAACATGATAAGCTGGCGCAGGAAATCGTTGATATACTTCGCCCGCACCGTGGAGCCAAACAGCGGTTTCGTCATGACGGATGGGAGCGAGTACGAATGGACCGCCGGCGCTTCCTCCGCGGCGGCTACGGCCTCGTCCAGATCAAACGTAGACTTCGAGCCCGCTTTGCGCACCGAGCCTTTCTTTGCAGCGCTAACGCGCTTGAGTCCGGGAGCGCCCGGCTTGTCGCCCTTGATGGCCATTCGATCATCCTCCCTAACCAACCGGCTATAATTGCTCTACAGGGTCCCGGCGGGACCTTTGTCCCGCGCCCGGCGTCACGTGGACGGCTACGAGCGCCCTTGATTCCAGTACGTTATATGCGAAACACCCTGCGCATCCAAGGCGACAACTGCCTCGACACGCGCCGACCCCAGAACCTGAGGCTCCTGCGTGGGGGCATCGACAGGGGTGCGTTCAACTTTGCTTTCGCTCACGATGCGCCACGCCCTAGGCGCAAAGCTCAATTCCTGCGGCAGTGCCCCGGGTGCGGCTGCTTCCTGGCGCAGGTTGAAGGCCTCCGGCCCTTTGCCCGCGACGGCGGCAAGCGCATCAATGGAATCGAACGGCCGCGCATTCGCGACCGCGACCGCGGTTTCCGGGGTGACATCCAGGATGGCTTCCAGCACCGGCGCGGGAGCCGTATTCACATTGATGTAGCCGACGGCGTTCTGCGGATCGGCCACCGAATAGACCGTGACTAGTTCCGGAGCGACGGCCTCGTACGCAGTGGGTTTCATAAGGCCGCGTGTCACCAGCTCGTCCTGGCTGCTAAGCCACCGGCGGTTGACGTCGTCCGGGCTGGTGGCGCTGCCATCGATGCGGGGCAGGCTGCTGCGAATCTGCCGGGCCGTGTCGAGCGTCACGCCGAGCACCTTGCACAGCACCTTCGGCGGCGCAAAATTCAGGTTAACCTTCGCACTTTCCTCGGTAACGGTCACCTGCGTCTTGATACGCAACGTGTCGCTGGCGACCAGCGCATCCTGAGCGGGGATTTTTTTGATGTAGACGGGGAATTCGAGGTCGATTGGGGCCGAGACGACGGTCGCAACCGTGCCCGACGCCAGCGCGGCTTCAATGGTCGCCGTTGCGGTGCGCACGCCGCCCGCGGCTGCCTGCTCTGCACGGAGTACGCTGAGGCGAAGTTCCGAGTCCTTGTTCTCTACCACCATGTAGTTGACCCAAGCGACGGACAGCAAGGAAAAGACCGCCAGAAGACCCAGAGCCAATACAAGCGCCGTCCCCGCATCCGAGCGGTTGGCGCGAAGTTTCCCAGCGTATCGAGGTTTAGTCGACATGGATGGTAAACACCGCCTTTCGGGCAACTTGCTCTCCCATGAGCCTCTCGCGATCCACGAGCGTCATATTGACGCGAACCGCTTCGGGAAGGGTAGACTCGTTCCACGTATCCCGCCATGTCCCATCGGCCGCCGCGTATTCCACGATAAACTGCGATACGCCTGTGCCCACGCCAATCTGGGGACCCTTCAGTTCGGACGATAGCGGATCCGAAAGCGATCGCATCAGCCCGCCCTGCGGCTCCTCCGTCTTGCATTCGTATCGGACGAGAGCCGCAGTCCGTTGACCGCCCGGGGTTTCCGACTCCACGGGGAACGAAAGCACCGAGTTGCCTCCCTCGGACTTTTCTCCGACCAGGCGGGCATCAATGAGCTTCGTCGAGATGATAGTGCCGAAGTCTTTACGAATGTTCTCAATCGCGGTATCGGCCTGGCGCTCCAGCGCCGTCCAACTCCGCAAGGTGTTCCAGTAATTCGTCATCTTTCCGTAGGTCGTGAATCCCACGGTCGAGACGATGCCAAGAATGGCCATGACCACCAACAGTTCAATCAGCGTAAAGCCGCGAACGTCTTGCCTGTTTTTCATGCGCTCCCCTCCCCGGCGTGCTTGGGCAGGGCTGTTGTCAGGGTGATGACTTGCTTGCGTCCGCCTTCAAGCCAGGTCACGGCAACGCTCACTTCATAGACAAGCGAATCGGGCTTAGGCAGCCGCACGAAGACTTCGCTCGAAAACTTCGCGTAGAGAACCTGGCAAACGCTGCGTCTGCAAGTTTCGTGTCATCCGGCCAGGAGAATGCTGAAGGGGTTTGTTGGAGTTCGGCGAGCTTTTCTTCGGCGAATGCCGCTGCAATGGAACTGGAGACGCTTCGGTCGGCGAGGAGATTGCTCCGCGTGAAGCCCCCAATGACAATGAAGGCAGCCGCGCTTATCACCGCCAAGGCTACGATCACTTCCATGAGTGTGTAGCCGGCGTCTTGCCGCGCCCCCGAACCGCACATGACTCGTTTGAATCGAACCACCGTTGGTCGCTTTCCCTCTTCATCGGGCGCGCCTTCCGAGCAGTGCGCCACCCGCCGCGATCCACTATCGTCGTCGATTAAGTCTGTTGCTTGGGGAGAGTTTCAGGAGGAGCGATAACGCCCCCTTCTCGACTCCCTCCACGGCGCTATCGTAACTCAGGTTTCTCGACAAGTCAATGGAACAATTTGCGGGCGATTCCCGGCGCCCCTGATCGGCGGGCTGCGTCGTAGCTAATGCACACACTTGGACCAATCGTTGTTGCCCCACCCCATGTCGCCGAGTACCATACGTCGGTTGGGGCTTCCACTCGCCTCGCCTTTCAGAAGGGAATGAACGATGCGCTCTCATCGCTACGGTCTCGGAAAAATCGCTGTTGCAGCAATGCTCTCGGCGTTTCTATGGCCAGGAACCGCCCATGCCTATCTCGACGGGGGCACGGCCGCGCTCCTGTTTCAGGCATTGGCCGCGGGCGTGTTCGGCGCACTGTTTGTCGTCAAGATGTTCTGGGCGCGCATCAAGGCCTTCTTCCGGAAGTTGACCGGCCGGACACCGCGCGAGAACGACACGAATGCGTGATGGCGAAATGCCAGGTGCCGTGAATCCGGCCTCGTTTCGCGATCCCGGTGGATTCGTCTTTCGAGGCGGTGATGGCATTCTTTACAGACAGATTAATACGGGAGCCGCGGACGACTATCGGCGGTTGATGGATTCGGGCCTGTACGCGGACTTGACAGGCGCGGGCCTGCTCATCGAGCACGATGAAGCCCCGTTGACTACGCGGCGCAGCGAGGCCGGGGAGATTGTGATACGGCCGCGGGAGTTGCCCTTCATCTCGTATCCCTACGAGTGGTCGTTTGCGCAACTCAAGGAAGCCGCACTTCTCACGCTGCGCGTGCAAGAACGCGCGCTGCATTTCAACATGTGCTTGAAAGACGCCAGCGCCTACAACATCGCCTTCAAGGGCACGCGCCCCGTCTTCATCGATACGCTGTCGTTCGAGCCGTACGCGGAAGGCGCGCCGTGGGTGGCGTACCGGCAGTTCTGCCAGCACTTTCTTGCCCCGTTGGCCCTCGCGGCGTATCGAGAGCCGCGCATGAGCAACCTCCTGCAGGTCCACTTGGACGGCATTCCCCTGGAACTCGCCTCCCAGCTACTCCCCCGAAGGACATGGCTTAGGTTTGGCCTGTTGATGCACATTCACTTGCTTGCCTCGATGCAACGTCGCGAGGCGCGCCGCCAGAAACAGCGCACCCCGCTCGATACGTCGGCGCTGCAGAAGCGCAGCGTGACCAAGACCGCGCTGCGAGGGATGCTCGATAGCTTGCGAGGCACGGTCGAGCATTTGATGTATCGAAGACGGGTGACGGAATGGAGCGACTATTACGCCAACAACAGCTACAGCGACGAAGGGGTGGAGTGCAAGAAGCGCTTGACGTCCGCCTATCTGGAGCGCACCAAGCCGCGTGTCGTGTGGGATCTTGGCGCAAACACCGGCCAGTACAGCCGTATCGCCGCGCGAATGGGCGCCTACACGGTTGCGTTCGACATGGATTGGCGGTGTGTGGAGATCAACTTCCAAGAATCGCGCACCACGCAACTCGATAACGTCCTGCCGTTGTGCATGGACCTGACCAACCCGAGCCCAGCGATCGGCTGGGCGCACCGCGAACGGTCCTCGCTGCAAGATCGTGGGCCGGCCGACACCATCCTCGCGCTCGCGCTCGTTCACCACATCGCCATCGGAAACAACGTGCCGCTGGGGCGCATTGCCGAGTACTTCGCGAAGCTATGCCGTCATCTCGTTATCGAGTTTGTGCCCAAGGACGATGTCCAAACGCAACGTCTGCTCGAAAGTCGCGAAGATATTTTTACCGGCTACACGCGCGAGCGGTTTGAGGCCGAGTTCGGAGTCTTCTTTCGAATCCTCGAAGCCAATGCAATCGCGGGCTCGGACCGCGTGCTGTATCTCATGGAGAGCGTCGCGAATTAGCGCGGGTGCGGTCCCAATGTGATGAGCTTGTCGGGTTCGTTGGGCGTCGTGAGATAGGTGTATCCATCGAGCATCGGGAAATCCGTGCCGAAGTAGCTGTTCAACACGACGCGAAAACTGTTCACGGGCGTGATGCCTGGCCAGAAGACCTTGCTTGTATCCACTCCCGGCAGGCCATACGCATTGAAGATATGCGACATGTCCGCCACGTATGGCTCGAAGTCGGCGTCGCTGTTAAGGCGAAAGTCGGGGTTCGCCAGGGCGCGGCGTGGACCGTGATCCCCTTGGATGATGAAGACCGCGTTGGGCGAACGCTTGCGAATCGTGTCGATGATTTGGAGCACGCGCTTGTTCAGATACGTGACCGAGTCACAGTAGCCTGTTCGGAAATCCACCAACGGTCTTCTGTCGTTCAGAGGGCCCATTCCCTCGTCGTCCATCTGCACTTCCGCGAGGCCTTCCTGCGCGGCGGGTAACGCCCCGTTTTCATCGAGCACGTGCGCGGGGTGTGGCGCGATGATATGGGCCATCACGAACAGCGGGCCGTGGAATCGGCGCAACCTCTCTACCCAATCCAGCGCAAACAGGATTCGCTCGCGGTGTAGTTCAAAATAAGTCTTGGGAGACGCGCGATTGAGAATGGAGCGAATCGGCGTGAGGTCGATCAGTGCTTTGGAGAATTCCGTCACGGCAAATCCCGGACTTAGGTAGAGGTCCGCGTTGTGAATCTCCGTGGCGGTTGCGCCCGTCGCAAAGCTCACGAAGGTATAGCCGCGCTTCTTGAGAAACGTGACTACGGCGCTGTATCGAACCATATCCGAGAGCGGTAGCATTTCCGCCTCGAACTTGTGCACGGGCACGACAAAAGAGGGATCGACATAGTTCATATTGAGCGTGGATGCGAGGCACAGAATTGTGAAGCAATAGTTCGACGTGCCTTGATCGGCCACGTAGAATCCGCGTTTCCGTAGCTCTTCGAGAAACCCCGAATTGTCATAGCCAAAGACGGTCTTCAGGGCGTCTGCCCGCGCATAGGAATCCAAGATAATGAAGTAGATGTCGGGATCGTTCTTCGAATCCACCTCGCGGACAGGGGCAACGGCGGGCGGTTCCCACGCGGTATCGGGTGTATACGAGCGCATCGTTGCCTTGCCGTAGACCGTCGATCCCGCCGCAATGACGACCGCGGCCAGCGCGATGCGGTTCATCGTCTGGGTGACCGGCACAAAGGACCGGCGCGTTCGAATGAGCAGAATCAGGAGCCAGCCTCCGGCAAGGGAAACGAGCAGTACCGCCAAGGCCACGTGCCACCGGTCCAGCATCTCGTGGAAGTGGATCAATTTGCGTAGCGTGTCCAGCACTATGCCGTACGCAAAGAAAACGATAACGCACAGACTCAGAAGCGCGCCGGCCTTGTGCTTGTTGCGGGCAACAAGCCGCGTTCCCCAGTACAGCGTCGTGACGATGCCCACGGATATGGAGAGCGGCCAGACGGCTTCCACAAGCGGCGCGGTGCCCGCGTTCGCCGAGAGCAGCGATATCACTGGAAATGCGGCAAACAAGAAAGGGTGAAATACCCATGGGTCGCGCGGGGGCTTCGCGGCGCGGTCGTGAGGAGTCTGTTCGTCGGCCATCCCTGTCCTTTCTGCTTGTCGTCATTTGGAGTAAAGTCAATAGCGCGAACCTTGCCCGCGGAGAGCCGGGCCATTTAACGCGGGTGCGGTCCCAATGTGATGAGCTTGTCGGGCTCGTTCGG
>JBAZRU010000446.1:0-6200 GCA_041662805.1 Candidatus Hydrogenedentales bacterium
CCGCCACTGCGTCACATCGTCATAGGGTATGCCCGTCATCGTCGCCGTATACCCCGTGTTCTCAAGGTAGAGAGGATTCGCAGGGCCTACGTGCACCGGACTGAAGTACATCACGCTTGAATTGAATGGATATTCCTGGAACGCCGTGCTGAAAGCATGCCACGCCTTGCGCGCCAGCGGAGCGCCTTCGACGCCGTACTGCTGGACGGCGAGCGAGTTGAGCACCTCCTCGACTGTGGGGATTGCCCCCTCCTTCGACGTTGCACTCGGCGCGAGTGGGGGAGATGGGCGGCGGAACCGGGCGGCAATTTCCAAATTGGGCGAAGGATACCCGCCGACCGTCCAGCTCAACATCATTCCATCAAGTCCCGCCGATGCCAGATTGTGACAATGCTCAGCCACAAGATCCATGACCGGCAGATAGGGCACGGTCGACAATTCCCAACTGTTGTTAAGTTGTACTTTGGCAATCGTCTTGAGCCCGGCTTCCTTTGCCAAGCCCCAATGGCGAATCGCCTTCGGTCCAGGCCCGACGGCGGAAACGGAATACTCGCCCACCGTCGTCGCAACCCCGCCCCGATTCAAAGGAAGATCCCATTCGCTCACCGACATTAGCCACACCGGCTTCGGCAGGCGGGTCACGATTTCCTTCACGTCGCCATGCTGGTGCCATTCCCAATCCCACGCGATCACTTTCGCGTTCGGATTGCCGCGATGCACGCCGTTTTCGAGAGTCGCATTAACCTCGGCGACGATCTCCGCGTCGCTTCGATCCTTGCAGTGCGGACAACTCTTCCGATCTCCGTAGGAGGCGCAGTTCGTCACGGCTTCTCCAGTGGTAATCGTGAAGATCCCCGCCAACTCGGGCACTTGACCGAAGATGTGCGCGAGGGAATCGTCGAGCCAACGGCGCACCGCCGGATGCGACGTGCACATCGTCCTGAAACCACCACCCGCATTTATGCCCGCCATCTCGGCGCGACCCTCGGCCTCGAAGAAGCTTGCAGGCCTGGCACGCGGCTCGTTCAGATAGAGGAACACCCCAATGCCGAATTTCTTGGCCCGCTCCGTCAACGCGCGGAGAGTGGCCAACCGCTTCTCGTGGCCGGCGCCGAACTCGGGAAACGTCTCGCCACCCGGCGCCATGTCGCGCAAAATGACAGACAACCAAACGCCGTTGATCCCAAATGCGGAAAGCCGCTGCAACAATCCATCGGGATAGGGATCGAGTTGCGCATTGGCCAGCGGATCGCCAAAGGCCGCAAAGTAGGAGTAGATGAAGCGAAGCTGCGCGTCCTCGGAAGAAGCAGTCGCAATGCGTGGATCTTGAGGACTCGATGGAGCCGCGTGCTGTTGGAACTGTTGGAGAAACGTGAAGCGCGGTTCGGCCTTCCCGATGACCTCTTCGCCGAACTCCTCGGCGACCATCCGCTTGATCGCTGCGGCGCGACGTTTCGCAGCCTCATCCGGCGGGCTGTAACGCAGTGGTTCGCACTTCGGCTTCAACTGGCCCAGCTTCTGCCACAGGGCATCATCTTCGCGTAACGTAAACGCCAGACGTTCAGGCGTCATCTCCACGAGTTCCAACAACTGTTCGTACGGCAGCAGATGCCAGTTCCGGCGAATCAGCATGTAGTAATCGCGCCCCTTCTGCTCGGCGGGAATGGTGGCGGCTGGCGGCAACCCCATGGAGTCCGCGACGGCGGCGATGTCCTCGGCGGACGCGCCGACAATCGTTGCCAATTTCTCCGGCTCCACCAGATTCCAGTTCTTCCAAATGAATTCGTGCATGCGATCGGGAAAGTAACCGCTCACGAGCGAAGTGGTAGTAGCGCCTTCCGGCAGAACAGCTTCCGCCGCATGAACGTTGGCTGCGCATGCGAAAGAGATCAGCCACGTCGAAGCAAGAAGACTCAGGACCATACCCTTCGCCACATGCCCTGTCGGCAATGCCGTCGACGTCATCTCAGTCCTCCTTGTAGCCCCCCCCTCGACTCTTCTCCCAAGCACATATTGGAAATGCACTTTACTTATTCACGATCAGGTCGCTTGCATCAGGGTCGCTCTCTTTGCCTGCGTGCAAACACCCTCTCTTCTCTGTGACCTCTGTGCCTCTGTGGTGCGGTCTCTTGGGAATTTCACCACAGAGGCACAGAGGTCACAGAGAAGAATCACTTCATAAAAGTCGTCCTAAGATTGCATGCGTCTTCCGTCAATAGTCCTTGACGGTATCTTCGTCCACAAAAAAGCGCATGCAAATCACTATGGATAGACCCATTAACCTTGCCCTGGCACCACCTTGATCAGCACTGCATCGCGTCCCGGCACATCAACTGCGATGTGCACCGTGCCGCCTTCCTGGTCGCCAACGGCTTTCGTCTCTGCGTTCGTCACTGATTCGACGTGCCACTTCGCAGCGGAGAATCCATACCGCGCCAAGTCCGTCGAGCATGTGAACGTATGCGCTTCCGTGTCCGCATTCGCGACTAAAATCCCCGCATCGCCGTTGACGCTTCGCCACAGCGCCGCATGGACTGCCTTCAACGTGACGGGGGCGTCGCCGCTCGGCGTATTCCACTTGCCGTTCAGATCGGGATTCGGCGATTCCGATGTGAGCACATCCAGCAATTCGCCATAGACCACGTAGTCAAGTGCTTTCGACCGCAGTTGTGACAAACGCGCCACAAACGTGAGCTTTGCTTCATGGTCAGGTTGCAGTATCCCCGGACCGTCCCACCCGAGTTGCGCGCCCCACGTGAAGTCGCGCGCCTGGCACACGCAATACGACACGTCGCCGAAATCGAACGCGCGATTGCTCGCGAAGTACGTCGTGTATCCGCTGTAGATGGCCGTGTTCATGGGAATGTCGCTGTCGCTTCGCGGCGTCCAGATGAGGTGCGCGTCCACGTTGTCCATGTACGGCTCTGCGTTGTTTTCCGTGGTCAGCCCGATTGTCCGCTCCGGGGCCACGCACCATTGCTTGATGGGCGTAAGCAGATTTCGATATCCGCCGACCCACCAGTCGCCCGACCCCAGCGTATGCTGGTGGGCCGTATCGAAACAGACGCGCGGCGGCGCTGCGCCAATTTGATCGAGGTACACCGCGTTCACCCCGCATTCGTCACCCAGTCGATGAATAATCTCCGCTATCTTGTTCTGCCAGATCGCCTGCGTCGGACACATCACCGCCAGCTTCGCGCCCGATCCATATTCTTCGATATTCACGTTGCCCACTTCGTCTTTCGTCGCGCCGGGCTTCGCGGCGGCAAAGTCTTCATTCGAGGTATCCCACAACCGCGAATTGATGTACGGCATGACCGTAACGCCCGCGGCGGTCAGTTCTTTAACCCCCTCGGCAAACCCCGGCTTCGTCGGAAAATAATCGGGATAGTGAACATCGAACGGAATCTCATGCCAGTTGTACCAATGCACACCAACGGGCGCGCCGACGCGCTCAGCGAATTGTCTCACGACTGGCACGACCTCTCCGGCAGTACCGTTTGCGAGCAGCCACGCGGTCATATTCTTCATATGTTCGGGTACGTCGGTGCGTTTCGCGAGCGGACCTTTCTTGGTCCACGGTGCATTTTCGATAGCCCACGCGCGGTAGTGTTTACAGCCTTCCATCCACGAGCCGCGATACACGCCTACTGCGAAGGGGTAAGGGGCTTGCCAATCGTTTCCGGGAACGCCCATGTCAGCAGCGCGCGTGATGACCCGGAACTCCTTGCCCAGTTCACATGCGAAGCGTTTATACATCGCGTTGGGGTCGTGTGCGGCGAGGTAGAGACCCTCGTCACCGCGCTGGATCAGCATCATCTGGATGGGCATGTTTCCGGATGGATACTCGCCCTCGATTCTTTCTTTAGGATTCTTGTACAGCATGCCCCAGGTGCCACGTCCGATGGCGATGTCGCAATCATTGGGACTGCCCAAATTCGCAATAATCGGGAAGTGGACTTCCCACAGACCGTACTTCGTGCTTCGATTGTCGACCGATATACTGAGAAGGGCCGTGTCCGATCTTCCATCCAACGTGCAGTCGACGCGGACATCCAGCACATCTTTCTCGTCTTTGACGGAAACGCCCTTCCATTCGACGATGATGGTATCCGCTCCGCCGTGAATTACATGTTCACTACCTCTGATACTGCTGACCGACTCCTCCGAGCCGTCTGTGCTTCGCAGTTTCAGCTCCCAACACGGATAATTGCGTTCCTCCCGTGCGATGAAGGAACGTCCGTCGGGATTGCCTTCGAGCAGCGATAGCCCGCCCGAAGAGGCGTCGAAGCCAATGTGCAGATGTGCCCCTTCCAGGGTGATTTCGGGCCACAACACCGCGAGTTCGGGTTCGGAAGGTGGTTGTGCTTGTGCAAGAAGACACCATGTACATGCAACGGCGAGTACCCATCCCCAAATTCTTCTCATGGTCCTGTCCCCTTTTGCATCCATGAAGTTGTTGTACCCCACATGCCCGCACGACCCCGTTGCGGCAGCGCGAGCCTCTTACTATACTCCGATGCCATGGAATCATCGATCTCCAGCGAACCGCCACCGCGCGTCTCGGTAATCATTCCGTCATGGGATGGGTATCGCGACGGGTGTGTGCCGCGACTCATGGAGAGCATCCGGCAGCAGACCTATACCGGCTACGAGACGGTAATCGTCAAAGGTGTGTCGCCTCAGGGGAAGGCCATCAACCAAGGCGTGGCCCAAGCGCGCGGATCGGTCATCCTCATCCTCGACGACGACAGCCGCCTCGCCGACGAGTCGGTCTTCGCCACGCTCGTTGCGACACTCGATTCCGACCCCCGCATCGGCATGGCCGGCGCCAGCATCGTCGTTCCGCCGGAGGCCAACAGATTTCAGATTCGCGCCGCCCGGCAATTCCCGCGGTTCAACACCCCCGTCGTGAACGAAATTACCGACAGCGATTTGGCGTGCCACGGGTGTTGTGTATTTCGTCGGGAGGTGTTTGAAGAAATCGGCGGCGAGCGCGAAGACATTATTCGCGGCCTTGACCCCGACCTGCGCGTCAGGCTTCGCCGCGCGGGATACCGTGTCGTCCTTGCCCCCAATGCGCGCATCTATCATCCGCTGCCCAGTTCTCTTCGCAAGCTGCTGCGCATTTTCTTTAGAAACGGGATTGGTTCCGCCTACGCCCGTAAGTTCCGGCCGGACAGCGTGTACGAGACCAGCGAGACCCTGAAGGAAGAGGGCTTTCGCCCACAGACGAGCCTGCCGTATCGCATTGCCCGGTTTCCGTTCCGCCTCTTACGAGCCGTCGCCACTGGGCAGATGCTTCGGTTTCTGGCCTACACGTCGTATGCGGCAGGCTACGCATGGGGCATGCTCACGGCGAAGGAAATCGAAGAGGCTTCCCAAGAGACGCAGGCAGGACCCAAGCCATGACTTCCAGGGGGCAGAGCGGGACAAAACGGGCCATCAAGGTCCTTGTGAAGCGCGGAGTGGCTGCCTTGGGCCGGTTCCATCGGAACGATACTCCCTGCGCCCGTGTCTTGACGTACCACAGCGTGGGCAATCGCGACCACGAAATGAACGTAACCCCCCAGGACTTCCGAGAGCAGATGACATGGCTGTCCGACAATTGTCCAGTTATCTCCCCCCGCGAGGCGGCAACAGGCAAACCCGGTGTCGCCGTAACCTTCGATGATGGCTACTTCGACAACCTGACGAACGCCGCCCCAGTCCTTTCGAAGCTCTCAATCCCTGCGGTAGTCTTTATCGTGACGGGACGCATGGGGGGAATGCTTGACCACGATTCGGACCCTGATACGAGCACCTTGCTGACCTGGGAGCAGGCGCGAGAGCTTCAGTCCATGGGGGTGGAGATTGGCGGGCATACCGTCACTCACCGGCGGCTGACTGAATTGACCGACTCGGAGCAGGATGTTGAGATTGGAGAGTGCGCCCGCCACCTAAAGGAGAACCTGCTTGCGGAATTTCCCATTTTCGCATATCCGTACGGAAGCGCTTTTGACTACAATGTGTTGTCTAAGGACTTGACCAAGCGCGTCGGCTATTCTCTTGCCTTCTCAAACCGATATGGGTGCGTTCGGCCCGGGGACGACCCCTGGGAACTGCGCCGCATCTGGATCGACGCCACTGACCCCCTTGAATCGTTCCAAGCCAAAGTCGAGGGCCGGTTGGAGCTATTGGCTTGTCTCGAACCCGCCACG
>JBAZRU010000447.1:0-6196 GCA_041662805.1 Candidatus Hydrogenedentales bacterium
GTATCGAGACGGAAAATTTCAGATGTTCGCATAGAGCCACCAACAAGAATTCAAGACTTCAAGAGGCAACCGAGGCCCGCGGCCCCACATTGCTGGGGAGCCAATCAGGAGATTGGCGTTCCCAGTTCGTGTTGCGTTGCATGACGGCCTCACGCATACCGCTCGTCTGTTGACTCACCTATCCTGTCGCGGCCCCTTGCAGGAGACTGTCTAGCTTGCCGCGGTCGTTCGAGTGCGACAGCATGTGCAGGCCCAACTCCTGGGAGATGGCTTCACACACGCGCAGCGCGCGCACGCTGTTGCCGCGATGATCGAGCAACGGCGAAAACACGGCGATGGCCATCGTGTGCGGTACGACGGCGACGACGCCGCCTCCGACGCCGCTCTTCGCGGGGAACCCGACGGTGTAGGCCCATTCGCCTGCATAGTCGTACATGCCGCAGGAGTACATGACGCTGAGGATGTCCTGTATATACTCGGGCGCGACGGCGCGCTCGCCGGTTAGTGGATTCACGCCGCCATTGGCGAGCGTCGCCCCCATGACCGCGAGGTCGTGCGCATTCACCAACACGGAACACTGCTGGAAATAGAGATCAAGTGTGTCGTCGATGTTCGGATCAACCATATCGAAGTTGAGCATGAGGTGCGCCAGGGCGCGGTTACGATGGCCAGTCGAGCGTTCCGACGTGTACACCGCCATGTCCACGTCGAGCTTTCGACCGGAGTAGCGCTTGAGCATATCGAGCATGCGGTTCAGGCGCTCGGTCAGGTGCGCGCCGTTAACCATGCCTGCCGTGGCGATGGCGCCGGCATTGATCATGGGGTTATACGGACGGCCCGACTTTTCCTCCAATCGAATGATGGAGTTGAACGCGTCCCCGGTGGGTTCGACGCCCACGCGCGTCTGCACCGATTGCCGTCCGCGGTCCTCCAACGCCAGCCCAAACATGAAGGGTTTCGATATCGATTGAATCGTGAACAGTTGTTGCGAGTCTCCGATCTCGAAGGACGCGCCGGACACGGTCGTCACGGCGATGCCAAACCAATTGGGATCGGCTTTCGCCAACTCCGGTATGTAATCGGCGACCTTGCCCTCGTTCACGTCTTTGAATCGGCCATGTAGCTCCTTCAGATACGTGCGGAATGGCGAAGCCGCGGACTTGATGCCGCTGAGCAGCGAGCCTACGGCGGAGGACGAATCGTGTTTGCTCATGCGTACGTCCTGTCTGCCGCGCCTTCGGACGCGGAAAGGGTTGAGGTCAGCAATTCGGCGATACGTCCGACGGCTTCGCTGTAGGCGTGCCCAGGAAATTGCACGCAATACAAACCACCGCTTCCAAATTGCACCATGTCGTCGCTCAACATAATGATCTCGCCGACGGGCGTCTGGAGTTTCTCTTCCACGAGCCGCTTGAGCGCCGCCTTGTCGGTTGCGCTGTGCGCTTTGTTGACGACCAGCATCATGTTCTTGACCTCCAATTGGCGGGCCAACTCAACGGTTACGGCCGTGCCTTGGAAGTCCTGTTGATCGGGGCGGAGTATCAGGAGGGTGAAATCGGAGATCGCGATCGACAGCAGTGTCTCCTCATTGACTCCGGGATGCGTATCGACGAACACGTAGTCGAGCTTGAAATGGTTGATGAGGCTCAGGATTCCGTCATTCAACAATCCTACGTCGTATCCGTCGTGCAGGATGCGCGCGATTTCGCCAGTGTCGATACTCGCGGGCACAAGGTACAGCGCGCCAGCCGCGGCGCCCGGCGCCGCCAGACTGACAAACGTGTCCGGCAAGGCTACGGCCGCCTTCTCGATTGGACACGTCCCCCATAGATAGTCGTTGAGGGTGTACGCCAGCTTCGATTCGTCTACGCCGAAGAGCACGTGAATGCCTGGCGAAGCGATGTCCGTGTCGATGACGCCGACCCGGTGTCCACGCGCGGCCACCGCGCATGCCAGATTCGCGGTGAGATTGGACTTGCCCGTCCCCCCGCGCAACGAATGAATCGCTACTATCCTTCCCACCGCTTCTCCACCTTCTAGTCACCTCCGTGTCGGCGCGCCTTGTCCCGCAATAAGCGGGCCTTGTCTTTCAATTCCTGAAAGTACTCCGAGCCCGTAATCTGAGCGACCTGCGCCTGTTTCTTCGCTTCATCGATTTCGAGATGAAGCGCTTGGATTTGTTCGCGCAGCGTGTGCATGCGCTGGTAAGACTCGAGCCCCGAGCCCGCGAGCCGCGCCAGCGACGCGATGGTCTCCTCCTGAAACGTATCGAACGCCCGCACCTCGTTGGTCATGGGGTCGCGTGCATTGATCAACTGAAGAACGCCGAGCACCCGGTCGTGTTGATCCTTTAGCGGCATCGCCAATACCGATTGCGTGAGATAGCCGTTCTGCGCGTCGAACAACTTCGTGCCGGAAAGATCGAAGGCGCTTGTTTCGTACACGTCGGGCAGATTCACCGCATCGCCGGTGAGCGCAACACTGGTCGCGATGTAGCGGTGCTCCGGTTCGCCCGAATCGGCCCGGTGCAGAGGCAGTGGTTCGAACCGCGTCACCGGCCCCTTCGATCCCCCCTCGGAAATCCCAAGGGAATCGTTGTGCACCATGGTGAATTCGAGCTTGTCGTCCTTCGTGCGTACGTAGAGCGTTCCACCATCCGCCACGCAGAACGACTTGGCCTCCAGCAGGATCATTTCGAGCAAGCGCCCGTAGTCGCGTTCCGCGAAGAGCGCCAGGCCCAACGGCACAATGACCCTGTCGAATGCGCTGCTGCGCCTCCGTTCGCGAACCCACTGGTCGTAGAGCCAGTCCGCCCGTTGCGCATGCAGAATCCGTTCGCACCAGCCGCGAAGTACGCTGGCGCACGATGGCTGGCTCAGAAAGTCGGTTGCGCCGGCGGCGAGGTAGCCTGCCGCGCTCGTCTTATCGTACGAATTGGAAATGACGAGCACGGGCGTGCGCTCGTTGTCTTGCATGGTTCTGTATTCTCGTATTGCCACACAGGCGTCTTCACGCAATTCCGACACCGCGACAACCAGCATGTTGAACGAGCCGGCAACGGGGCCATTTGCGCTTGCGTCGACAACGGAGAAGCCTAAGTCTTCCAAGCCTCGTACGAGCGCTGTACACCCGGCTTCTCGAAAGTTGACCACGCCCACGCGAACAACGGAATCGGTGGCTGTGGCCATCGGTGAAGGTATTGTTCCCACATTCATCAAGTTCGCTCTCTACCTCGGAAATTGACAAGTGGAGCCCGCACGCCGATCTCCCTTCCGCGACACGAAACAGTCATGGACAACCTGTCGTGACTGGTCACCAATGGACAGAACGTTTGCACTTACTTCGGAGTATTGCGCTGGAATAGCCAGGACGCCAAGCCAAGGCCTTGCAAGTCAAAGAGGAGAGAGCAGGAACTGTGCCAGCGCGTCTCTTCTGTCCAAATGAAGCGTTTAGGAGGATTCTTGGACGATTCTGCCGCGTGGGGAGTTGGATGGTCACCACGCGCGACTACCGTGCGGTAGTTTTTCGTCGAAAAACCTACAAACCGGTATGGGCTCGCGTCGTCTTGAATCGCTTCCCGCTTTATGAAAGGATGCGAAGAGCATGGTGGGCATGGGCGCGTGGACAGCGCGGGGAATCTTCCCCCGCCGCCGGGCAGGGGGCTAAGGACTCGAAATGGCCGGAATCATCGTTCGCATGTTGCCGCTGTATTTCGTCGGCGCGGCATTCGTTGCGCCAATCGGTGCCTTGGCCCAGGCTCCACCTCCAAGCCCCGATCCGAGCGAATGGTCGTTCGTCGACGCCCTCGCAGCGCCAATGACGTGGACCCCGCACTGGGAACGAGTCGCGGTGAAGAGTGGCGAGGCCAGTCTAGCGGAAGGTGTGCGCGTCGAGGCTGGCTTTCCCGACCCGGATAAGACTCTCGATACGGCGTACCAAGACTTGGACTACTTCTTCGAGAGTGTGGGAGTGTCTACGAGCGGCCCCTACCGAATCGTCACCGAGAGGGTAACGACGCAAGAATTCGAGACCTTCAGATTTGTTGTTTCGGCAAACGAATGCCGCATCCAAGCTGGAGACACGGAAGGCATCCGGCGCGGCATCTTCTTTTTGGAAGACCAACTCATGAGCGCCGAGGGACCGTTTCTCTCCTTGGGCGAAACCGAGCGCGCGCCGTTTATCGGATCGCGGATCTCGCGGTGTTTCTTCGGGCCGATCAAGCGGCCTCCAAAGAATAAGGATGAGTTGCTCGACGATGTCGATTACTATCCGGACGGCTATCTCAACCGGCTCGCGCACGACGGCATCAACGGACTGTGGCTCACGATAGAGTTCAAAGATCTCTGCAAGACGTCGCTGACCGATGTAACCGATCCCAATCGCGAGCGTCGCTTGGAGAAGCTGCGCCGGACCGTTGCTAAATGCCGCCGCTATGGCATCAACGTGTTCCTGTTTTGCATCGAACCGCGCGTGATGGACCCCGACAATGCCCTGCTCAAGGCACATCCCGAAATAGGCAGCAAACCGTTTCATGGGACGGGCATGTTGTTCTGCCCTTTCTCCGACGCCGCGCAGACGTATCTGTACGAGGCCATGAACGATATCTTCACGCAAGCGCCGAATCTTGGCGGCCTTATCAACATCAGCTTCGGCGAACGTTCGACGACCTGCCTCAGCGGGGCCGACGAGAATTGGCGCGTCGCGTGTCCGACGTGCGCGCAGAAGAATCCCGGCGAGATTCTCAACGCGTCCCTCTCCGCGATGCAGCGCGGCATGCACGCGGCCAATCCCAATGCGAAGTTGATCTCGTGGCTGTACGTGCCGGGCAACGGCACGGGGGTGCGGCAAAGCACGGAACCATTGAGGGACATCGCCAAGCGCACGCCTCCCGGCGTGATATGCCAATACAACTTCGAGTCGGGTGGAATCAAAGAGCAGCTCGGCAAGCCACGCCACGCCGGCGACTATTGGCTTTCGTACATCGGTCCGAGCGGCGTATTCGAAGACATCGCCGCCGGGGCCGACGAGGGTGGCGTCGCCATGGGCGCGAAGCTACAGGCCTGCAACTCGTTTGAAGTATCCACAGCGCCTTATGTGCCCGTCCCCGGCAACTTGTACGCGAAATACCGCGAATTGCGCCGGCTCGGCGTTACGAGCGTGATGCAGTGCTGGTATATCGGTAGTTTGCCCTCCGTGATGAATCGCGCCGCCGCGAGCGTGCTTCCCTTTTCTCCCGAGGGACTCACGGAAGACGAGTTTCTGCTGCAACTCGCGCGCCGCGATTGGGGGCCCGCGAATGCCGAACGTGTTGTGCGCGCTTGGCGACTGTTCGCGAAGGCTTACGAGAACTATCCCCTCACGAACGCCTTCCAATATTACGGCCCCATGCACGACGGCGTCGTGTGGCCGCTCCATTTGCGGCCGGTGCATGCGAACTTGTCGCCTGTATGGAAACTCGAATACCCACCCAGCGGCGACCGTATCGGCGAGTGCTTTTCCGGCAGTCATACGATGGGGGAGATGTTGGAACTCTGCAAACGCTTGTCGGATACGTGGCACGAGGGATTGGCTGTGCTCATGGAACTGGAGCCATCGTGTATCAACGACTCCGCGCGCCGACTCGATCTCACGGTGGCTCAGGCGCTCGACATTCAATTCCGCACGGGATACAACATTCTTCGGTTCTACGACCTGCGCGAGCAATTGCTCTACGATTCTGGCGCGGACAAGATGAAGGTGTTGGAAGATTTGCGGGCCATTGCGGAAGAAGAGATCGCGCATTCCACGAAGATGGCGGAACTGTGCGAACGCAATCCGTATCTCGGATTTCAGGCCGAAGCGGAGAACTACACGTATTTCCCTGCGGAACTCCAGTGGCGTGTCGAACGATTGCGGGACATGTTACGCACCGAGTTCGCCGAAGCCGATAAGGCTATTGCCGCTGGAGAGCCGGTCTTCCCAAGTGAATCCGGACTGACGGACGGCCCGCTGAGTTATCGATGCGCGCGTGCGACCGGCGATTTCGCGACGACGTGGCAGAACGACGCAGCGTGGACCGCACTGCCACGCGCGGCGCTGGAACCGGAAGATTCCGGGTGCACATGGCAAGCTACGCATGACGCCGACACCCTGTACATCAGTGCAGAATGCGCGCCCTCGGAACTATGGCGTCCCACCGCTGTGGCCGTTTCGATCG
>JBAZRU010000448.1:0-6172 GCA_041662805.1 Candidatus Hydrogenedentales bacterium
CCACACGGCCCAGTCGTCTACGACGCCCTTCGCAGGAAACTCGTTCGATAGTAGCCCATCGGCGCACAATCCGCAATGGGCCAGGGACCCGTCTCCACTGCGTTACGCAGGGTCAGTCCCGCACTCGTTGTGGCGTGGTCTTGACCGCGCCACGCGCCCGACCGTCTCATCTTTCCCCTCTTACCTTCAACCTTCAACCTTCGCCTACCCCCTTCAACCTGATCCCAGCGGCCCTGACGCCCCTCGACTCGCAGTTCCATCCTGGACATCCTTGTTAATGGATCTTTCTCCAACCCATACCTCGAACCCCACAGTGCAACAAACCACCGCATATATATAGGGAGTGTCACAACGCAAGAGGACCCGAACCATGACTACGCATACCGTTTCCACAACCCGCCACGCCCGGTCCCGATCCAAGGACCGGACCGCCGCCGTCGGCGCAAAGGAATCCCAACTCAACCCCCGCGTCCACGGAGAGCGCCTCCCCGACGAAATGCCCTGCACCAGCGCCACTGTCCCCCGGCTCGTCGTCAGGGGGTGCCTCGACAAACTGGGACACCCGTCGAACCCATCTTTCCCTGTAGCCAACGACGCTAAGTCCAGGTCTTACAGGGCCTTGCTACCCTTCATGGGCGAATTCCGCACCGCGCCCAAAGTCCACGACGCTCTCCGGGACCCCCTTGAATCGTCAAAAGATCCATGGGTGCACCCCCTCCAGAAGACTGGATGCGGACCCAGTACGCGACATCGTGGTCCCCACCAATCCAAAATCAAAATGCTCTACCCCCCCTTGAACCGTCAGAATATCGCATCGGGACCCCCCCTAAGGCATCAGCCCTCGACGTGCTTATGTAGCGTCCGGTCTCTGTGCCGGACGTCCCGCCTTTGCCATTTGTGTTTGTCGCCGTACCTGTACGAAAACCTGATCATGTGTTACTGTCATGGTGGATCTAGAGTCAAGTCACAGACGAATCCGGGCACGCGAATTGATTCACATGTGCGGAATCCGAAGGAGGAAGCATGGCCCTCTCGGAGCATTTCTACAAGAATCTCCTCGACAACTTGTACGACGGTGTCTACTTTGTCAATCGAGAGAGGCAGATCACCTATTGGAACAAGGCCGCGGAGCGGCTGACCGGGTACACCGCCGCGGAAGTTGAAGGGCGCTGTTGCCGCGACAACATTCTCATGCACGTCACGGACGAAGGGCAATCGCTCTGCAACGGGATGTGTCCACTAATGCAGACCATGAGCACGGGGCGCAGGGGCGAGGCGGAGGTCTACTTGCATCACCGCGACGGGCATCGCGTACCCGTGAGCGTGCGGGCAATGCCCATGGAAGACGCATCGGGCGATATCATCGGCGCGATTGAAGTCTTCAACGACAACTCGAGGTCGCTCGCTATCAAGCGCAGAACGGAGGAGCTACACAGGATGGCGATGTTGTGCCCGCTCACGGACGCGGGGAATCGCCGATTCGCGGAGAGCACCATCGATGCCAAGTTGGCGGGACTCTCTGAAAGCGGACTCGGATTTGGGATTCTGTTCATGGACGTGGACAACTTCAAGAAGGTCAACGACAGCATTGGCCATGCAGCCGGAGACCAGGTCTTGCGCATGGTTTCCCAGACGCTGATTCACAGCTTGCGAGACAGGGACACGGTATGCCGCTGGGGAGGTGAGGAGTTTATAGGGATCCTCGATCACGCGGACGCCCGCGCCGTGGGCATTGCGGCAGAGCGGTGCAAGGCCCTCGTCGGGCAGGCGGCCGTCCCCTTCGAGGCCCGATACCTAAGGGTCACCGTCTCTGTGGGGGCCACCCTCGCGCTGCCTTCCGACACGAGGCAATCGCTGATTGACCGTGCGGACGGCCTCATGTATCGAAGCAAAACAGCCGGAAAGAACTGCGTTTCTTTCGGATAGACACCGGTCGCATCTCTGTGCGACTATGAGATATTCAAAACCGAGGGGGAGATAGTCCCATGCGAATTTACGGGGCGAAGTATTCTGTCAAGGATTTGCGGCGCCGGGTAGGCAACATGGATCAGGTTGCTGGGATTCGGTTGGTCCAACTCGACAATGGCAACGAACGTCCCGCGCGAGCGGCCTTGATACATACGGGATCCGGCCTCGAATTCACGGTGCTGATCGACCGTTGCCTCGACATTTCAAGCGCCTCTTTCCAAGGCAAGGCTATGGGCTGGCGCTCGACGACGGGCGACGTTGCCCCCGCCTACTTTGAACCCGAATGGATTCGCTGGCTCCGTAGCTACTTCGGCGGTCTTGTCACGACGTGCGGTTTGACGAACGTCGGCGCTCCCACGATGGACAGCGCCATCTTCGGCAACGGTCTCCACGGACGAATCGGCAATACGCCCGCCCGTGACGTGAAGGTCACTCAGGAGTGGCAGGGCGACGACTACGTCCTCAGCGTGACGGGGACCATGCGTGAGACGGCTGTATTTGGCGAAAATCTAACGTTGACGAGAACGGTGTCGACCAAACTGGGGGCCACCTCGTTTGCCATTCACGACGTAGTGACAAACGAGGGTTTCAAGAAGACCCCCTTCCAGCTTCTGTATCACTGCAACATTGGGTGGCCGGTGGTTGACGCCGGTTCGGAAATCCTCACCCCGACGCGCATGATTGCGCCGCGAGATTCGGCGGCCACAGACGGAAAAGAGAACTGGTGGAAATGTGACGCCCCCACGCACGGCTATGCAGAAAAGGTCTACTACCATGACATGGATGCCGAGAAAGACGGCACGGTCCAGGTGGCGCTCGTCAATGATGGGTTTAAGCGCGGCGAAGGTTTCGGCGTGTACGTCAAGTACAACAAGAACGAGCTTCCCCGTTTCGTGGAGTGGAAGCAAATGGGCGAGCAAGACTATGTGGTTGGGTTTGAGCCCTGCAATTGCGGCGTGGAAGGCAGGCAGGTTGACGAGGAACTGGGGCTGTTGCACGCGCTGAAGCCCGGCGAGAGCCGGTCGTTCAACCTCGAATTTGGGCCCGTCCTGGACGAGAAAGACCTGAAGGGCTTTCGTGCTTCCAAGGGCAAAGCCAAGTTCGCGGATAAATACACGGAGTTCGTGAAACGGCCGTAGTCAGAGGACGCCAGCGCACACAAGCAGGAGGACGGACGTTTCGGCGAAACGTCCCAACTCTTGGGCTAAAAGCTCACCGTCACGGCGTTCTTTGAGAAAGGCCATTCTGCCGAACCGGCGGTTCCTGGGTAGCGGACAAAGTCGGCATGTCCATCCAAATACAGGACGTTACCGCCCCCCGGAGCGTGGTTGAAACTTGTCGCGACGATTGCGCCGTCCTCGTCCAGCCTTGCAGTGTCCCACATGACCGGAACTGTCGACTGGGCATGAGCGTTCGCCGCGGCATTGTTGATGTCGGAGATTAGAAAGCGCTCAATCCCCTCTCTCAGGAAGCGGAGCGTGATGTCACCTTTGGGCGTCCCTGCGATCTCGATATCGTCATTGCGCAACTTCGCGCAGCTCTTTCCCCCCATGGATGGCGGGTTATGCGTCTGGTCCCGAATAAGCTCTACGGTTGTCTCGTCGTCTGTCCACTGGGTGGAGATGACCCACGGAAAGGTCGTGTAAGAATAGTCAATTCCCCGTGTGAACATGACTCCACCCTTCCCTGTGGCCGGATAACCTGGCTTTGAGTTCCAGCTCAGACTTATCGGAGTCAAGAATTGGAAGGAATCATCCTGCGGGAATTCTTCAGCGTCTGAGGGGCAGAGCATCAGAAAGGGGTCGGTTGCATAGTCAGGATACAGAAGAAGGCCGTCCCAGAACCTCCAGAGGTGCTTGCTCGAGTTTGTGCTCAATACCTGAGTCGCATTGGTCCACCATTGAGCCTGATTCGGCGGAAAGAGTTCCCCTTTGTTCTCGCTGGCGAACATCTTGAGGATGATTCCCCACTGCTTCAGGTTATTGGTGCAGCTTGCCCTGCGAGCAGCCTCTCGCGCCCTAGCCAAGGCGGGAAGCAGAATCGCCGCCAGAATACCGATGATGGCGATAACTACAAGCAATTCAATGAGTGTGAAGCCTTTGCGCCGAGTCAACGTCAATCTCCAGCCCCAATCGGCATTCGTTTCGTCACTTCCGAGCATCTCTACTGCCTGTGGAAACCTGAAGCGCCAAGGCTAATGACGCAACACAAGGAAGGGGTAGGTAGAAAAGGAACACCTGCGATTCCCCTCTCCAGAACCCCGCGGCACTGTACAGCGAAACCTCATAGTGCGATTACGTCAAATAGTGCAACGCCTTCGGCGGCATCAGTTGACGGCATCCCCATGTACCTACTCGCCGGTAGTATTATAAGACAAGATTCGAATTTGCGCAAGAGGTTATTTGACAAGGAGATACAGCAACAGAACATCGGGGAAAGTCAGATTTCCTGGTGATGGAATACTACGCTACACAATCAGGCATCAGATAACGCTTGTCTAGTAATATAGTCATAAATGCTCCGCATGTGACTCGATTGGCTGGCGATAGATCTCTGCCTAGCGAGGCGGGCCAGTCTTGCTTGTCTGAAGTTTCGTCTCCTCGGATAGCTTGTTCATGCGATAGACGAAGGCAAGAACCTCCGCCACCGCACGATAGAGAGACTCTGGAATCTCTGCGTGGAGGTCGAGGGCGGAGAGAACGGCGACGAGGTCAGGGTCCTCGTGGACGTGGACGTTGTGTTCGCGGGCCAGTTTGATTATCCGCTCGGCGACGAGCCGCTCGCCTTTGGCGACTATCCTCGGCGCGTTCTCGCTGCCTGTGGTATAGCGAAGGGCCACGGCTCGTTTGGCCCGCGTTGTTGGTTTTCGGCGCTCCATCATGCTTCTTCGTCTATCCCCTCTAAGGGTCTGAACAGGTCGACTGCCGCGGCGAAGCGATTACCGTCCCAAAGCACGGTCCGAACTTGCGCCTGGCTAAAGCCGCCGGCCTCTGTTAGCAGGTTCTCCAGTTCTGTCGCGTGCGCATCAATCAACTCCGCGACGGGCGTCGTATTTGTCCGGAACACGCAAGCGCAAACACCTTGCACAGCGGATAACGTAACCCACAGGTCTCCAAGACGCGTAGTCGATAGGTCCAGGACAACCGTCGAATTGTCGGGACTGGAGGATTGCCCTCCCCCACCGTCTCCAAAGACGTGTATATGGGCGCTATTGAGGCCGCTGCCAGGAGCGAAGGCTGCCTCAAAGTAGACATAGGAGGTCTCCAATCCTCGGAGATTCTGGAGTTGATTCGCGGAGACGCGGTCTATCAGGCTTGATGACGTCGAATTGAACTCTTGAAGCCGGCCCGTTTGCTCCAGCAACCCGCGGAACTGCTCGTTTGACTTCAATTGTTGAAGCGCCGTCCTGAGATCGTCGAGAAGTCTCGGAAGGAACTCGGTTGGGTCTTGGGAGAACCTTGCTTGGGCAAGTATGGACTCGGGAGAGCGAGTCGCGGATTGGACAGCCACTCGCAGCGCCGCTTGGAGTTCTTTGGTCTCGTCGCCGACAACCCGTGTCAGCAGAGTCCCAAGTACCTTCTCTTGCTCGTTGGAGATGACGCCGGCCGCGTGACCCTGCCGGATCATGGATGCGAGCCTTTCGACCAATTCCGCCCCGACGCCGCGTTCGAGAAACAGGGAGGCAAGAAGTCGTATCCCTGCCTCGCTGGTTGGCAGCCCGCGTGGGATAAGTGTCGACGCCCTCGCAGCGAGCTCAGGCTTTCCCAGGGACTCGAAGACGCGCGAAAGCATAGCCGCCAAATCCGGTTTTGACGACTGCGTTGCCGCGGAGGGGTCACCGGTTTGAAGTACGTGGAGTTGAAGTCCTTTTGCCGTTTCGACAACCCGCGCGGAGACAGACGCGTTTATGAGATTCTCGGGCGCGGCGGCAAGCGGGAGCGTTGATTGGCCCGATTGAAACACGGGGCCCTCCGGCGTCTGCAGAATTCGTCCCTCCAGAATCAATGGCAAGTTGGATGTGACCGGACGCCCGACAATCGCTAGCAGAATCGGTGTGCTGCTTTGAGGGACAGTAGCTGGTTGTCCGGAATTGGGGAGAATGCGTAATTGGAGTGAAGGAGAAGTCCGTAGAACCTCCGCGGTTACGGCCTGCCCTTGGGTCAACGGCGTACCGGGAGGCAACGCAATTGGGCGTCCGCCCACG
>JBAZRU010000449.1:0-6161 GCA_041662805.1 Candidatus Hydrogenedentales bacterium
GATGCCAGCGGTACAGAAGCCCGATGCCAGACGCACAAAGGGCCAAGCAAGAAGAGACGAGCGTATTTGTACCGCCGCCTTCCAGGCGGCACGGGGCGGCAGAGGGCGTTGGTTTGCCGAAGCCCAAGAGCCGGCAAGATGCCAGCGGTACAGAAGCCCAATGCCAGCGCTACAAAGGCCCAATGCCAGACGCACAACGGGCCAAGCAAGAAGAGACAAGCGCATTTGTACCGCCGCCTTCCAGGCGGCACCGGGCGGCAGAGGGCGTTGGTTTGTACAAGCCCAAGAGCCGGCAAGATGCCAGCGGTACAACGGCCCGATGCCAGCGGTACAGAAGCCCGATGCCAGACGCACAAAGGGCCAAGCAAGAAGAGACGAGCGTATTTGTACCGCCGCCTTCCAGGCGGCACGGGGCGACAAGAGGGCGTTGGTTTGTACAAGCCCAAGAGCCGGCAAGATGCCGTTACAAGTTGCGTGATAAGGGCGGTTCGAACACGGGAATTCTGTTTATGGGGCGGCCCTGAGGGTGAGAGACGCCAGCAGCGTGCTGACATCTGCCTTTTCTCCCTCGGAAACGGTGACGATTCCGGCGGGTATCGTGCGTCTAATCCATGGTCCTTGGGGCTGTTCAACGCCGACGTGATACAAACCCGGCGCCAGCTTGCGGAATTCGAACCGTCCTTGCGAATCCGCTGTGGCTATCTCGAACGTCTCGTCCAGCGCGGAATTGGACGTTTCCCGCCCGATAGGTACATTGACCACGCGTTGGTTTGTCAGTTGGACAAGGAGCGATCCGTGATTCGACCTTTCCTTCCAGATCTGCACGTTGACAACGCCTTGGTTCGTCAGATGGACGGGGAGTACTCCCCCAATGACGGCTTCTGCTTTCAGCGGAATTTCCAACACGCCGTCGTCTTCAGGGTCCGGCCGTTGTTCCGGACGGATAATCGCACGGGCATGGCCGGGCGCCAATACGATAAGGCAGCCCGGTGCCTGCGCGTCTTCGCAGAACCAGAATCGACCCTCGCCGTCCGTCTCGATGCGTTGAACGAAGGTCAGCGAGTGCATGCCGTCGCAGTACTTTTCCCAATCGGCCCATTCGAAGTACGTGGAATCTTCCAGCACCCCGTGGAGGATGGACGCGTTGGCGATGGGTCGGCGCGAGACTCCGTCGAGAAGCACTCCCTCCAACGGGGGCGCGGGCGAGATTCTGAGCTCCTCCGATTCCGTGCCGTTGACTTCCGTTGCTTCCAGACGAGTCTTCGTGGGCGCAAACCCCCGGCTATACACAAAGACTTCGTAATATTCTTCGGCAGTGATCTCATCAACCATGGAGAACACGCCGCTGTTGTTCGCATAGGCATGCCTTTCCGGCCGATAGCGAACCGCAATCGAGAAATTGGTTACGGGTTCTCCGGTTTCCGAATTCACAACTTGGGCCTGGAGACGTCCAGGCCTGCCACTGCCATCCATGACAATCCGGCAGGGTTCGTCCACGGGATAGTTCTGGCTGTTGACCTGGCGGTGTGGAGCGGTCACGGTGAGATGCACCTTGTTCGGAGGCAGCCCGTCAAGGTGGAACATCCCCTGGCTGTCGGTTGTGCACTGGTGAATCCCCTTGCCCGGGATTGCCGTGGGTGAGGAAGGGGAACTGAAACTGGAATAGTCGGTACCGTCCACCGCCGTTTGCGCTTTGACGAGTACGTCCGTGAGCGGTTGCCCATTGTCGTCTTCCACGACTCCGTCGAGGGTGTGTGCGGCCTCGAGCACAAAATCATGATTGCCCGGAGGTGGCGCTGGGGTGTCCATGGCACTGGTGATTGTCCAAGGCGGCAAATGGTCGTAGTACGCGGGCGCGTAGCCGTCCAGGCTCGCCGATAAGCGATATCCAGGTTCGCAATCGCGGAGGACCAGACGGTATTCACCATGCATGTTGGTCAAAGTTTGCGCGGGTGCGGGTGATGGCTCGTTAAACGAGATCGGGGCCCACTCTATGCGCGCACCTGGAATGGGGTTGCCATTTGTGTCCAAAACCGTGCCGGCTATGGAGAGCGATGCATTTCCCGTCTGGTTTTGGAAGCAGAGCGTAAGGCAGAGAGCAACGACAGAAGCGAACAGCCAATTCCACCTTCGGACGAAGGAACGGGACTGCGGAACCATCGCCCTTACCTCCAATTGCTTTGGCCATGCGCTGACGCAGCGCACTTCAGCATTTTCGCACTATCGTAACTTTTATACCACGACCGTTTGCGGATGTCTATCTCCGGCTGGTTTCTTTACCCCAAAGGCGTAGGTGTAAGCATGGATGCGTCTGCACCGGCCTGAATTCCGCGGGTACCTCGTCGACCGTCCGCGAAGAGTGCGGCGAAGTGGATACATAGGAGTTCCAAGTGCAACGAACTCGCACTATATATAGGAGACAACATTCGGAGGGACGAACTATGCCTATGCAACCCTTGACGCTGAAGCCCTGCTGTTCCAATCGGCGGCTCTGGGCTCCAGACGGAAGACTCGCTCGCCCCCCCTTGAATCGTCAAAAGTATCCAAGGGTGCAACCCCCTGCGGGGAACGGGGTAAGGACGTTTCGCCAGCAGAGCGTCCCCGTCCGGGGGGCAGTCTCCCCGGCAAGGCAACTGAGGCCCCCGACCCAAAACCCAGAACTCTCTGCCCCCTTGAATCGTCAAAAGTATCCAAGGGTGCACCCCCCTACGGGGAACGGGGTAGGGATGTTTCGCCGAAACGTCCGGGGGCAGTCTCCCCGCGACATCTTGGGCCCCGATCCAAGACCCGGAACTCTCTGCCCCCTTGAATCGTTAAAAGTATCCAAGGGTGCAACCCCCTGCGGGGAACGGGGTAAGGACGTTTCGACAGAGCGTCCCCGTCCGGGGGGCAGTCTCCCCGGCAAGGCAACTGCTGAGGCCCCCGACCCAAAACCAAGAACTCTCTGCCCCCTTGAATCGTCAAAAGTATCCAAGGGTGCACCCCCCTACGGGGAACGGGGTACGGGACGTTTCGCCGAAACGTCCGGGGGCAGTCTCCCCGCGACATCTTGGGCCCCGATCCAAGACCGGAACTCTCTGCCCCCTTGAATCGTCAAAAGTATCCAAGGGTGCACCCCCCTACGAGGAGCGGGGTAAGGACGTTTCGCCGAAACGTCCGGGGTGCCGTGCAATGGTGTTAGCCATCCTCTAGAATGCGTGCGATGTATCGAGGTGCACAATACGTCGAGGAGGCGGGGTCGTGACGCAGTTTGAAGTTGGGATTGCGGTGCGGGACATTACGCCTGGGCCAGGGGCTCCTTTGTGGGGATATGGCGACCGTAATGTGCCCGCGACGGGAACCTTGGACCCCTTGTACGCGCGAGCGGTGACGTTTCGCGCGGGCGGGGATACCGCGTGTGTCCTGTCGCTGGATCTGGGCCGTCCGCCGGACGAGGAATCGTGCGCGAGGATTCGCGAGCACGCGCGGCGCTTGGGTGTGCCGCATGTGATGCTGTGCGCGACGCATACGCATCACGGGCCTATCATGGAATTCGCCGACAAGCCATATGTCGCGGACATCGAACGTGCCATCGGGGACGCCATCGAGGCGTCAGCGGCATCGCTGCAACCGGCGCGAATTGGCGTGGGGCACGCACAGATCGACATTGGCCATAACCGGCGCGTCATCGGAAAAGACGGGCGTTGCCGAATGCTATGGCGGAACGAAGAGCGCCGGGCGACGTCGCCGGTGGACCATGAAGCGACCGTCATTAAACTGGAGACGGCGGACGGAAAGCCGCTGGCGGTCGTGGTCCATTTCGCGTGCCACCCGGTGGTGATGGGTCCGTCGAACCTGCAATACTCGGCCGACTATGTGGGCGAACTGGCGCGCTGCGTGAAGGAAGCGTCTGGCGCGGAATGTGTATTCATCCAAGGCGCGGCGGGCGATATCAATCCGTATCTCGACAAGACGCCCATCCAAGAAGGCGGGGTGGAGGCGATGCGGAGCGTGGGGCGCGAAGCGGCCCAAGCGGTGTTGGCCGCGTTGCCCGCGATCGCCACGCAACTACCAGAGTCGCCTTCCGTCGCCTCTGCGGAGAGTTCGGTTCCGGTAGGGATTCGATGGGACTTTTCGAGGCCGGAGGTGTGGGACGTGTTTATCCAGTCCCACCAATGGCTGAGAGGTTTTTCGGAGCCCTATGGCAGGTATCTGAAGCCCAATTTGTCGGTGCCGGTGTGCGCGCTGCTGTTGAATGGCGACGTGGGATTGCTCGGCGCGCCCGGAGAGTTTTTCGTTCAATTCCAGCTCGACCTGAAAGCGACGGCCCCGGTAAGGCATGCGCTACTATGCGGGTATACGAACGCGTTTCACCTGTATTTCCCGACGATGCGCGGCGCGGTCGCGGGCGGATATGGCGGCACGGTGGCGAGTTATGTGGGCATTGGCGCGGGCGACAAGGTGTTGCTTGAGGGGAAACGGCTGTTGGCTCAACTGGGTGGGGCGATGCGAGACGTGTGCACAAGCGACGATTTCAGACTAATCGAGGAGCCTAAGCGTGGCTGAACAAGCGATGATGATTGCGGCATTTCTCGCGGGTGCGGCGATTTCCGGCGGCTTGGTGGCCATGCTGTTCCGGGGCAAGGCGCAACACGCGGAAGACAAGACGCGCGGCGAGGCGGCGGTGGTAATCGCGGGTCTGGAAGGCCAGGTGAAGTCGGGCGGCGAACGCGAGATGGACCTGCTGCGCAGGCTTGAGACGACCGTGGACGAATTGCAGCGGATGCGTGAGGCGCACGCGATGGAATCGACGCAGCGGTCCGCGGCGGAAGTCCAGGTGCGGCGCGTGCCCGAATTGGAAGGGCATATCCAGGCGCTGACGCAGCAGAATGCGGAGTTGCACGCGCGCGTATCGCACTTGACGACGCTGCTCGCGGAAGAGCGCAAGGCGTCCGCGGAGAAGTTGACGCTGATCGAGGACGCTCAAGCGAAACTGGCCGATGCGTTCAAGGCGCTTTCATCCGAGGCGTTGAAGAGCAACAACCAGTCCTTCCTCGAACTGGCGAAAGAGAATCTCGCGAAGTTCCAGGAAGGGGCGAAGGGCGACCTTGAGTTGCGGCGAAAATCCATCGACGAATTGGTGAAGCCGATTCGGGAATCGTTGGAGAAGGTCGCGACGCAGATCGGCGAAGTGGAGAAATCGCGCGTTGACGCCTATTCGACGTTGAGAGAACAGGTCGTGTCGCTGGCGAGCGGCCAAGTGTCGCTGCAAAAGGAAACGGAAAATCTGGTGCGCGCGTTGCGCTCGCCGATTACGCGCGGCCGCTGGGGCGAAATCCAGTTGCAGCGCGTCGTCGAGTTGGCGGGCATGGTCGAGTATTGCGATTTCGAGCAACAGACATCAGTGGATTCGGACACGGGCAAGTTGCGTCCCGACATGATCATCCGGCTGCCCAACGACAAGATTATCGTTGTGGATTCCAAGGTGTCGTTGCAGGCCTATTTGGAGGCTATCGAGGCCCAGACCGATGAGGTGCGGGTGCAGAAAATGCGGGAGCACGCGCGGCAGGTGCGCGATCACATGACGCGGCTGGGCGCGAAGACCTATTGGAGCCAGTTTCCGAGCAGCCCCGAGTTCGTTGTGCTGTTCCTGCCCGGCGAGCCGTTCTTCAGCGCGGCGTTGGAACATGACCCAACCTTGATCGAAGCAGGCGTTGACCAAAAGGTGATCATCGCCACGCCGACGACCTTAATCGCGTTGTTGCGGGCTGTCGCGTATGGATGGAGGCAGGAGCAACTTACCAAGAACGCGCAGGTCATCAGCGACTTGGGCAAGCAACTCTACGACCGTATTCGCGTCATGAGCGAACACTTCGCCGACCTGCGCAAGGCGTTGGAAAAGGCCACGGACGCGTACAACAAATCCGTTGTAACCCTCGAAAGCCGCGTCCTCGTGACAGCGCGCCGGTTCAAAGAACTGGGCTCGGCATCGGACTCCGACATCCCGGAGTTGTCGGGCATCGAGACCGTCCCCCGCGCGTTACAGGCAGAGGAGTTGTCGGGGAGTGACACGGGGAAGTAAGAACCAGGATATCGCGCCGAGACGAGGTTACCTGCCGCTGCCCCCGACAGCTTCGTCGAACCAAAGGCGTATTTTCGGGACTGCGAACAGAACCGTCCCG
>JBAZRU010000450.1:0-6158 GCA_041662805.1 Candidatus Hydrogenedentales bacterium
ACCGAGACAATCCACCGGGACAGTTCAGTCGCTGCAGACGACAGTCCCCGGTCCCGTTTCGCAGGCCTTGTTCATGCGCTTGAAGGCTGTTCGAAACACCGAGGTTGCGCTCTGACCGTCTTTGGGAAAGCCAGCGACGCCGAACCGCATGTCCACTCTGTTGCCGTGGACGCGTTTGTAGCGTTCCGTTGCGCGAAGTGCGCCTTCTTCGTCGGTTTCACCCATGAGCACAGCGGCGCACGCGTGGAATTCCATGACCTCGTCGCAACTGCGTGTGCATTCGGCCAGCAGTTTTCGCGCCGCGGCCCCGTCCTGCCCCGCATTGAGCATGACCAGTGTCACGTTTCGTTGATAGCGATCCGCGACGCGGATCGCGTATTGGATTACGCGGTCAAAATGTAGCACCGCCATTTCTTCGCCGACCATTGAATAGCCACTCCCCAAGGTCTTAGACAGCGTCAGTATCGCCGAGCATTACACCCCAAGAGGTGGCTTCGATCGAGACACATGTCTTGTCCCAAGAATGTCGATTTCGAGGCGTGCAGCACCTTGCTCGAATTTGTCATTTAGCATATCTAGAACGGCGCCCAGAGTTCAAGTTCTGTGCCTTCTCGGATTGAACGTCCGTCAACTTTGCGGATCGGGCCAACGGCGCCTAGTTGAGCGCACCGAGGGCTTCATCAATAGCGGCCAAGGCCTGATCGACGTGGCGCACGTAGAGGGCGAGGGTATCCTCCGGAGATACCAGGCCTTCCTCGTACTGTCCGATAGCGCCTCTCCAAGGGATGAGAGTCCGCGCGGCTTTCGCGACCGCCGGGCGCGCGAGAGTCGCGATGGGCTGGATCATAGCCCGCGTACGGTCGCCCGCGAGGCAGAACACATAGGCATCGTCGCGCACTTGCAGGTCGCCACCGTCCGAGGCGGCCGTCCAGAAATGGCAGAATTCGTCGCGAGAGATTGTGAACCGATCCCCTAAGACAATCTCCGCCGGAAAAGCTGCGGCGTGGTCCGGAGTGATCTCGATGCGCGGCTCTACGGTCGCGAGATACAGACGGATGGTGAAGGCGATTCCATGCTTGGCGAGAGAACGCAGGGCCATGCCAACGCAAAGGCCCATTTGCTCAGGGTCCCCCCAAAAGTCCTCCGGCTCGGATGGCGCGAGCGAATCTTCCGCTCGTAGAAAGTGACCCACCTCGCCTTTCACCAAATCGACGGGGTCATACTCTCGCGGGCTCGAAGGGCGGTGCAGGGTGCAGAACTTGGTGCACTCTTCGAGCGAATCGAAGACTCCGCGAAGGGTACGATCCATCGAGGAGATGTGATCGCGCATTGACTCGGGCGTGGCCGAGCGCAAGTCCTCGTTGACTTCCTGAAGGTTCAGGCGCACTTCGCGCAGTATCGATTCGAGGGATTGCTCTGCTTTGTTCATTCTGACCCCGGTATTCTCTTATGGGTGACGCCTATGGCAAAACAACCTATGCTGGAGTATATGATACACGCACGACCGGAGCCGGCGACAGGAGGAGACCTGTGATGGGAGAGACGGGGAACCCGCGACGTGCCGTGCTGCGAGGCGCTGCTGCCGGAGCTGCCAGTGCGCTGCTGGCGACAGACGGGGTATTGCGTCTCGCGCGGGCGGGCCAAATTTCTTGCTGGATGTGCCTCCGGACAAACGGGGCCAAATCCCGCAATATTACATCGACGGACTGATGCGCTTGAGAAAGAACGCGGCGATCTCTTAGGCGTGGTTTGCACCAGGTATCGCCGCACTATTTGGGGGGAATGCAATGCTGGCGGTGGCTCTTGGAATATTGTTGACGCAAGGCGCGCTGGGCGGAGCGGCAGCTCCACAACCCGTTAAACTCGAACGCGTCCAAATAGACGACGCTTTCTGGGGACCGAAGCGCGCCGTTTGGCGGAATGTGACAATTCCAGACTGCTTCGACAAATTCGAGAAGACGGGCGCTTTCACGAACTTCGACCGCGTGCGCGACAAACTCACGGGGGAGCATCAGGGTCCGCCCTTTTATGATGGACTCGTCTACGAGCTGATTCGTGGTTCGGCGGATTTTCTTGCGACACAACGGGATCCTGCTCTGGAAGCGCGCATCGACGCGTATATTGAGCGCATCGCCGCCGCGGCGGATGTCGACCCCGACGGCTATATCAATACCTTCACGCAGTTGGTGGAACCCGGCCATCGTTGGGGGCTGAACGGCGGATACGAGCGCATGAGCCACGACCTTTACAACGCCGGCGCTCTCGTTGAAGCGGGTGTGCACTACTTTCGGGCGACCGGAAAGACGCGTTTGTTGAAGGCGTCGGTCCGCATGGCCAATTTGATGTTCAAAACCATGGGGGAGCCGCCCAAGCGCAATGTCGTGCCGTCGCATTCGCTCGGTGAAGAAGCGGTCGTGAACTTGTACCTCCTGATACGCGAACACCCCGGACTGAAGAGTACGTTGGGTGTGGCCGTGAATGAAGACGACTACCTCAGCCTGGCGCAATTCTGGATCGAGGCGCGCGGACACCACTGCGGCAATCCGGACTGGACGCAACTAACCGAACCGCAATGCCATGACTTCATCCGTGCGGTGGGCTACGGTGACGACCGCCCGTCGTGGGGCCCTTATGCCCAAGATCATCAGTCCGTCTTCCAACAGCAGACCATTGAAGGACACGCGGTCCGCGCAACGCTTATGTGCGCAGGCCTTTCCGCCGCCGGGCGTGTGAACGGACGCGACGAGTACCGCCAGGCAGCCCTGCGCCTGTGGGAAAACATGACGCAACGCAAGATGCACATCACCGGCGGCGTGGGCGCGTTTGCGAACGACGAGAAGTTCGGCCCCGACTATGTCCTTCCCAACGATGCCTACCTCGAAACGTGCGCGGCTGTAGGCGCAGCTTTCTTTCACTGGAACATGTACCAGTTTTTTGCGGAAGGAAAGTACATCGACGAACTGGAACGCGCGTTGTATAACGGCGCGCTCTCCGGAGTGTCTCAGCAAGGGGACAGCTACTACTACGAGAATCCGCTGGTGGCGACAAATCGACAGCGATGGGATTGGCATGGATGCCCGTGCTGTCCCCCCATGTTCCTGAAGCTCATGGGGGCGATGCCAGGATACATCTACGCGACCGACGACACTGGCGTGTACGTAAATCTCTTTGTCGGCAGCCTCGCAGAGACGAGCGTGAATGGTAAGGCGCTTACGATTGCTCAGCGGACTGGCTATCCATGGGATGGGAAGATTTCGCTGGAATTCACCGCGGACACCCCTGTCGATTGCGAGGTTCGCGTGCGCACGCCCCACTGGTCAAGCGGGAGTAGCTACCATGTCAACGAGCAACCTCTCGAGAACGTGGAGATTCGGCAGGGATACGCCATTCTGCATGGTACGTGGAAGACAGGCGACCGAATCGCCATCGACATGCCGATGCCTGTACGCCGCGTTTCTGCACATCCGCGAGTTGAAGCCAATCTTGGACGTACCGCCATCATGCGCGGACCGCTTGTTTACTGCGTGGAATCGGCGGACAACACCGTTCCCGTAAAGGAATTGGCCCTGTCGAAAGCACCGCTTCTGGAACCCGAGCTTCGCCCTGATGTACTTGGCGGCGTGACAATCATCAAAGGGGAAGCTGTCCGGTATCCGGTTTCTCCGGATCTTTACAGCACGACTGCGTTCAAAGGTGAAGTTGCGGACTTCACCGCGATTCCTTTTTTCGCGAACAGCAACCGGTCACCCGGCGATATGCTAGTCTGGTTGCCGGTTGCTGCGAACTGAGTGAAATCTACGTGGGAGATGTTTCCGACACGACACTACACGACAGGAGGAGGGGACATGGGCGCGATGAAGATGACGCGAAGGGGCATGTTGGCCACGACCGCCGCCGGGGCGTTGGGTGCTTCGGGCATGGGGTACACGGTAGCCGCACAGGCGCAGGCCGCCGCGGAAGAGAAGAAGGGAAGCCAGCGGCATAGCGTGACGCGCTTGAGACAATTCGAGTCGCTGGGGTACGGCATGTTCATCCACTACGGCATGAGCACCTTTGTTCAGGCGGAACTGCCAAGCGGCAAAGACCCAATGGAGCTGTATGCGCCGGACAAGCTCGATGTGGGGCAATGGATCTCGGTGGCGCGCGACGCGGGCATGAAATACGCCGTGCTTACGACGAAACACGTCGCGGGACATTGTCTGTGGCCGACGAAGCACACCGACTACGGTGTGGCGAATAGCCCGGATAAGACCGACGTCGTAGGGAAATTCGTCGAGGCGTGCCGCGAGAAGGGTGTGCTGCCGGGGTTCTACTACTGTTCCTGGGACAATCACAATCGGTTCGGCAGCCAGACGCCTTCCGACAGGGGCAGCGATTTGCCTGCGTACACGACCTCGTTGTATCAGTCGTTTCAGACGGAACAGGTGACGGAGCTTCTCACCCAGTATGGGCCAATCGCGGAGACGTGGGTTGACATTCCCGGTGTGTTGGGGCGCGGCTACCGAACCTATCTCTACAAGCATATTGACGAACTGCAGCCCGACACGATCATCATGATGAACAGCGGCATCTCCACGCAGGAAGAGTATCGCGTCGACTACGCGTGGCCGTCCGACATCATCGCCATCGAGCGCAGCCTGCCGGTCGACAAAGGCTATCAGAAGTGGCGGACGATCGAGGGCAAGGAATACTACATGCCCGGCGAGGTGTGCGATCCGATCGGGAAGGAATGGTTTTGGGTGGAAGGCGATATGCCGCGCGCGGACGACGAACTGGCGAAGCAGTATGCCGCGTGCAAGGAGCGCGGGGTCAATCTCTTGCTCGACGTGCCGCCGGACAAACACGGGTTGATTCCGGACTACTCGGTTGAGGCGCTGATGCGTCTTCGGAAGAACGCGGGTATCTAGAACTCGTGACGGAGAACAAGCAGGCACGTGGCGTCTGTGTCTGCCAAGAAGTGGTTTGCTCCGAGTGTGCCGTTCTTCAGTCTCATAGGACCGATCTGTCGGATTCGACCGATCGGTCTTATTCCTGTAGCGCCCGCCCTCCGCGGCGGGCGTCTTCAACTTGACCTTAGAACGAAACGGGGACAGGCGCTTGCGCGGCCTGTCCCCATGTGTTTGGAGTGGGCGATGGTTGGTTTTTACTCAGGCAGTGCTTTGCCCTTTGTTTCCGGTGCGAACGGAATGATAAGCAGTCCGAGCAGAAACACGGACGATACGAGCAGGGCCGCGTACCGGAGTCCGACCATACCGCTGAGATGGCCGAAGATCCAGGGTGCGCCGGCCGCAACGAAGCGAGCCACGTTGTAGCAGAATCCGGTTCCCGTTGAGCGCAGGCGCGTCGGGAAAAGCTCGGGGAAGTAGATCGCGTATCCGCCGAACATGCTCAACAGCACGAAGCCCATCAGCCCGAACATGAAGAGCCCGGTTACGAACGAGTTTGTCAGCATGAACGCCGCGGGCACGACAATGGCGCTGGCCAACAGAGACAGCGTGAACGAGAGACGGCGGCCGGAGCGTTGACAGAACCATGAGAACGCAAGCACTCCGAAGAAGCCGCCCAAGTTCTGCGCCATGATGACGAACGACATTTGCTGCTCGGCTATTTTCACCAGCGACGGATCCCCCGTCGGATTCAACACGACATTGCGCATCAACTCGGACGACCACGTGCTGATGCCCCAGAAGCCGATGACGCCTACCGTCGCCAAACCTGCGCCGACCAGCGTGTTTCGCAAGAGTATCTTGTCTCTGAAGAGGTCCAGGATGGGAACTTGAGACCGCTTCTCCAAGCCTTGCTTGATTCGCTTTCTACTCTCTACCCAGACTTCTGGTTCGCGAAGAAACATGAAGATCGCGAAGAGCAGGAACGCCGGTATGACGCCGACGGCAAACACCCACCGCCATCCGAGATCCGGATTTGCTCCGACGGTCAGGTTGATGACGCCCGCAAGCACGTTGCCCAAGGCCGACATGGCCTGAACGATTCCGAGCGCCGTGGCTCGCGCGTGCGTGGGGATCGTCTCTGCAACCAAGGCAGCGCCCGCGGCGAATTCGCCTCCGATACCGAGACCCGTGAGAAACCGATAGACCGTGAAATCAATCGCATTTCGGGAAAGCCCGCTCAGGCCGGTAAAAGATGCGTAGATCAAAATA
>JBAZRU010000451.1:0-6154 GCA_041662805.1 Candidatus Hydrogenedentales bacterium
GAGATACCGGGAAGCTTTGTCATGGGTGAACCCTCCGCCATATCTTACATCTGTAAGAAATTGTCGCACAAACATGAGTTGTTGTCAACAGGATTTTCAATGTATCCGCTAATAGCTCTAGAATAAAAGACTTACAGCGATGAAATGTCTTACCCGCTTACACACCGTTCCCTGATATACTCTATGCACTCAGGGGGGCTTCAGCATGCAATTGCGTCATTTTCCCTATTCGATCACAGTTGTAGTATTTTCGTTACTGCCGTGGGCTCCCATTGCCGTCGCAGCCGAATCCTTCCCTCCCGCTACCCTCGCGCCTGGATGGATGCTTGAAACCATCGCGGAGGTAGACCAGAGCTACGCAGGCTGGGACGTGGAAATCGGCGATGCAGACAACGACGGCAAGAACGAGATCTTGACTACGGGTTGCCCCGACAGCCGCCTATGTCTCTTCAAAAAGACAGACGCGGGTTGGGAATCACGTACGTTGGCGGAGAACCTCACGGAGCAGAAACCGGGGATGGGACTCGCCGTGCGTGTGGTCGATCTGAATCACGACGACGAGAACGAAGTGCTGCTCGGCACTGGGCAGGAACGCGGCGGCACCGCGTTCCTGAATTTGCTGGAGACCGACGGGCGCGCCATCACGCGGCGCTTGGCGTGCCGCCCGGAAGACTGCAACAAGAGCAGCTTCACGCACAATCTCGCGATGCGCGATCTGGACGGCGATGGTGTGGACGAGGTGATATCCGCGTATTGCGGTGGGGGTGAGATCATTCGCTACGACTTCGACGCTGCGCTGAGCAAAGTCGATGCGCGCAAGGTCCACCACCTCTCGGGTTCGGGCGAAGAATCGATCATCGCCGATGTGGACAACGACGGCGCGATGGAGTACCTCACAAGCAACAGCTTTCGTGCAGGCAAGGCGCGTGTCGAGATCTTCGAATTCGACGCGAAAGGAGAGTTGGTCGCTACGCCGCGTGTGCTGGTGGATGGCTACGACGGAACGCCATGCTTCTACGCGTCCTTCATGGTGGGCGATCTCGACAACGACGGCGCGAACGAGTTGGTGGTGGGATGGAAACGCGAGCAGGCGGTCAACAAGGCAACGCTCATCGCTTACCATGTGAAGGAGAACGCGGAGCCGATTGCCGTGCTCGATAAAGATACGGAGGACCTCGATCTCGCCTACTTCGAGAAGATGATGGCCATCGCCGACGCGGACAACGACGGCAAGAACGAGCTGGTCGTATCGACGCGAGGCGACGCCGCCTCGGAGAACATCACGAGCAAGTGCCTGGGCCGCGTGTATCGGTACGACGTGGACGCCGCAGGCGGGGTGAAGCGCGAGTTACTGGCCGACCTCGACGCTGCCTTCGCGGAATCATCGTGGTTGGCCGTGGGCGATGCGAACAACGACGGCAAGAACGAGATTGTCCTGGCAACGGGCAAGGGCGACCGCACGCAACCCGGCACGTCCCATGTGCTTATCCTGAAGCGCCCGTGAGCGCCGGTATACCTACCGGAATCCTTTACGTGCGTCCCATGTTTACCTATACTGATTCGGCAACCTGTTCGCACCTGCATCGCGCGGGGGGAATCCAAGAGCCTGTATTGGAAGGAGAGTCTTACCCATGGAAAACGTGATCATTATTGGATCCGGACCTGCCGGTTTCACCGCCGCGCTCTACACGGCCCGCGCAAACCTGAATCCATTGATGCTTGAAGGCGAATTCAGCAAGGACATCCTCCCCGGCGGCCAGCTCATGACGACGACGGAAGTCGAGAATTATCCCGGCTTCCCCGAAGGCGTGACCGGCCCCACGTTAATGGACCTTTTCCGCAAGCAGGCCGTCCACTTCGGCACGCGAATCGAGCCGAAGACGGTCACCAAGGTTGATTTCTCGAAGCGTCCGTTCACGCTGTATTGCCGCGACGAAGCGTTGCAGGCGAAAAGCGTCATCATCGCGACAGGCGCAACCGCGCGCTATCTCGGACTGCCGTCCGAGGAGAAGTATCTCAATCGCGGCGTGTCCGCGTGCGCGACGTGCGATGGCGCACTCCCCCGCTTCCGCAACAAACCGCTTGTCGTGGTTGGCGGCGGCGACACGGCCATGGAAGAGGCGAATTTCCTGAGCGGGTTCGCGAGCCGCGTGCACGTCGTCCATCGGCGCGACAAGTTTCGCGCTAGCCCGATCATGGCCGACCGCACCATCGCGAATCCGAAGATCACGGTGGAGTGGAATTGCGTCCCCGACGAAATCCTCGGCGAGGATAAGGGCGGCGTGACGGCGGTGCGCATCAAGAACGTGCAGACCGGCGAGCTCAAGACCATCGAGTGCACAGGGTACTTCTCTGCCATCGGGCACAAGCCAAACACAGACCTGTTTGTGGGTCTGCTCGACATGGACGAAACGGGTTACCTCGTAACGAAGCCGGGCACCTCCCTCACGAACATCGAAGGCGTGTTTGCGGCAGGGGATGTGCAGGACAAGATCTACCGGCAAGCGATCACGGCGGCAGGCTCCGGGTGCATGGCCGCGCTCGATTGCACGCGTTGGCTCGAAGCACAGCACTAATCCCTGCACGCCCAACTCGTGTTTCTCTATGGCGCCCGGCTTCCACGCCGGGCGTCTTTGTTGTCTTCTTCTTCGTAGACAGCGCCGGGCGTCTTTGTTGTCTTCTTCTTCGTAGACAGCGGCGAGCGTCTTTGTTGTCTACTTCTTCGTACACAGCGGCGAGCGTCTTCGTAGCGCCTGCCCTCTGTGGCAGGCGTCCCCGGGTTTGCCGCGGCGCGACGCTACTCGAAGTATTCGAACGCGAGAATGTTGTCGAGATACACGCCGTCGAATCCGGCGTCGACGATCTTCTTCACGTAGCTGGAGTCGTTACCATACAGAATGGCCTGCCACGCGGGGTCCCAGTAATTCACCCAATACTCGCCGGGCCAGCCGCTATACGCGCCCGCGATCCACGCGGGATTGCCCACGCGCCATCCGGTTTGCCAGTAGTAGCGCCAGTTCTCGACGGCGCCGATATTCAGATAGGCGAGGACGAGCCGCATGCCGCCGTTGGCTTTGTATTTCAGTGCATTGATCTGCGCCCCCGTAAAGGCTTCTTCGTCCTGATACGGATCGATGATCAGCACGTCGTAGTTGGTCGCGGCGAGGGCGTTAACGAAGCTTGTGCGCGAGGCATAGTTTTCGCCGTTGATGAGATAAAGAAAGTTCTTGGCCTCGCCGAGGGAATGCACGTCGTCGTCATTCACCGCAAAAGGCGCGGACGGATACGACGGAATGGCGTTAAGGCTGTATGTGCTGCTGAAGCTCGCGTATCCGCGCACGGCGCATTGGTTGTACGCATCGAGAACATAGGTGTTCGTGGTGCAGTAGTCGGTCACCAACGCGTGCAGGCCTGCCGATTCGGCGCGGTCAAGAAACTCGAGGTAGTAAGCGCGGTCGGTCGCGTTGGTCGCGAAATTGGACGTGTCTTGTCCGTAGAACGGGTGCTCCTGCCCCACTCCGTTGATGCTGAAGATGTAGTCGTCGTCGAGCGGCCCGTCGGGCTCGCCGTTGGTCGTGAGGAGTTCCAGTCCGTTCTGCGGCACCACGAGGAAGCCCGGTTCGAGCGAACGGGCGTAGGCGCTGATGCCTTGCACAAGGTCGCGCATGTTCTGCCGGTATTGCGTGGGCGGCGGGTCGCCGGAAGGGCACCCGAACAAGGCCAACGCGATTCCCACAAGAAGCGCATAGAACGTCGAACGCAAGACAACCGTCATCTTTCCCCCTTGGCAGACCCTATGCCGCAACGCCGGTCCGCACTTGCATTATACCGCGCTTGTGCTTAGGTATGCAGAGCCGCGCAAGGACCCATAGGTCTCATGGGACTTAGGGGACTTAGCGTACTGACTCGGGAGATGATGCGCACGCCAAACTGCAGTCCATCTGATATACCATTGGCATCGGATTTGCTCCCTGAATTCGGCAGCTACCCTCGTCTCTTGAACTTAAGGAAAGGAGCACTTCGTGATTTCACGCGTTTCCGATGCGCAAAGCGCCTATGCCTATAGAACCTCGCTGTCGAAGAAGTCGGGAAACACACAATACAGCGGGTCGTTCGCGAACAGCCTCACTCAGATGTTGTCGAATTCGGAGTCGAATCTCGACACGGTGGAAATCTCCAATGTGGGCAGCTTGTTGGCAAGCCAGCCGCTGCTCCTTCCAACCAACAAGAACGTCCAGGCATTATCTGCCGGTTTGGCGTCCAAACTCGGCGGATTTTTCCGCGAGAACGGCATCGAGAAGGACCCACCCATCACAATTGAGGTGGACAACAACACCGGCGCCATCTCGGTGTCCGGCGACCGGGATGACACCGGTCGCATCGCGGAATTGATCAACGAGGATCCGGAACTCAGCAAACAGATTCGCACGTTGAACGCAATCAGCAGCCACGCCTACGAGATTCCGAAGCATCTCGCGTTCCAGGAAGAGTATCGTAACAGCGACTCCCCCGAGGATGTCGTGGCCAAATACAGTTCGCTGTTCGGCCCGCAAATGGCCCGATCGTTTTCCATCGTCTATGATGGTTCCGCCGTTCAAATGATGGTGGACGGCAAGGCTTGGGGGGATCCGGTCTCGTAGCCGAGATGGATAACGCGGTGAGGCGTCATCACCTGGGGTTGGCGTTGCGCGCTTTCTTTTGGCCGAGCGCGAGCAGGCGGGTGAGTTCCTCGCCTACGAGGTGACGCCATTCGCCGGGCCTGAGTCCCCTCACTTGTAGCGGGCCGAATGCGACGCGCTTCAGTTCCAGAACGGGATGGCCGACTTCTTCGCACATGCGCTTCACTTCGCGGTTACGTCCTTCGTGCAATGTGAGTTGCAGCAGGGTCGCGCCTCGTCCCGAGGAAAGGATGGCAGCCTTTGCGGGGGCCGACATGCCGTCTTCGAGCTGCACGCCCTTTTCGAGACGCTTCGCCGTTTCGCGCGTGAGGTCGCCTTGCACCCACGCCTCGTAGACTTTCTCAACCTCGAACTTGGGGTGCATGAGCCTGTAGGCCAAATCGCCGTCGTTGGTAAGGATGATCGCGCCTCCGACGTCCATATCGAGGCGGCCCACCGGAAACAGGCGCGCGTTTACCCCCTGGACGCAGTCCAATACCGTCTTTCGGTGGTGCGTATCTTTGGCGCTCGTGACGATGCCGCGCGGTTTGTTGAGGAGGATGTAGACTTTCAATTCGGTGGCAATGGGCTTGCCGTCGATCGTCACGCGGTCGACATTGGGATCGATGCTCTGGCCGAGTTCGGCGCGGTGGCCATTGACGGAAACCCGTCCATCGACGATGAATTTTTCCGATGCGCGGCGCGAGGCCACGCCGCATGCCGCCATGTATTGTTGCAGTCGCATCGTTTTGCCCGGGGCCCTTACGGGGCCGTTTCCCGAAGTTCCTCGATCGTCGGCAGTTCTGAGGCTCTTGATGCCGAAATGAACCAGAAACTCGTCGGTGGTGCGGAAAATCTTGGGGCGGCCCGGCGCTTCCGCCACGCCCGCGACCTTGACCAGCCGCTTCTCTTGAAGGATGTCGAATGCGTGCGACACGCTCACGCCGCGAATGGCCTCGACTTCGCCGCGCGTCACGGGCTGCTTGTAGGCGATTATCGCCAGTGTCTCGAGCACGGCCTTGGAGAGCCGGTTCCGTTTCTTGAGCTGAAACAGACGCCGGATGTAAGGCGCGTATTCGGCCTTCGTCGTGAGTTGATAGCCGCCGGCGATTTCCTTCAGCACATACGGCGCGTAGGACATCTCGATTTCGCGGCGCAATTCGTCGAGCAACGTGATGACCATTTCGCGGTCGGTGTCGCCCAACGCTTCGGCAAGGCGTTCCGCGCTCATAGGCCGGTCGCTGACGAAGAGCAAGGCGTGCAAGGTCTGGCGCGACTCGTCGCGGCTGAGCGATTCAACCGCTTCGAGTTCCAACTCTTCTTCTTGTTCTTGCTGTTCGATAATTTCTTCCGTCATGCGGATTACAGCGTTCTGCCGACCACGGACAGTATCGGCTTAATGGCGTCCATCATCTCCTGGAAGCGTTTCGGCTTCAGGGACTGACTGCCGTCGGAATAGGCTTCGACGGGGCGCGGGTGCACTTCCACCATGAGTC
>JBAZRU010000452.1:0-4375 GCA_041662805.1 Candidatus Hydrogenedentales bacterium
CCAAATGTGCGCGCCTGAAGCACTTCGGCGCTGGGGCGCGGCTCCCACATCTCCACGGACTCGAGGAGGGCTGCATTGTTCTCGAGCAGTTTCTTCACCATGCTTGAGCCGAGTTGGAGGTTGGTCGTCCAATACACTACTTCCATAGGATTGACAGAGCGACCGCGCAACGTATCTGGGTGGGGCTGGCCGAAGGACAGATCGACCGTCGCAATTTGCACGTTCTTATTGTAAGCGACGGTGTTTACGTCCTGAAGGATCTTCTGATACTGCTCGGCATAGAACTGACGGAGCACCGTATTTTCCGGAGCGGTCTCCTGCTTGATGAACGAATCGATACTGAAGAATTTGGCGCGCTGCTCAAGGGCTTCCGACCAGGGTTGCACCAGTTGCGTGTATTGCGTCAGGATGTCTTCGGGCTTCTGATTGCCGAATTCCGACTTGAGTTCTTCAAGTTTGGCCTTGAGTTTGTCCAGTCGTTCCACATCTGCCTTGTATTGATCGACCTGCGCTTGGAAATAGAACTTCCAGACGGCAAAACCGCCTCCGCCAAGCACGAGCAGAGCCACCGCGACAATGACATATTCCCTTCGCAGTCTCACGGGCTATACTCCCACGTCGTCATTCCTCTTCCTCATCGCTGTTATTGCCGAGAGGTCCTCGAAACGCGGGTGAACCAGGGGTGGGCGGCGCCCCGCCGGGCAGGCCAATCGTCGGAGGAGGCAGACTCATTGCGGGCTCTTGACCTGGTTGAGCCTCTTGCACGGGTTCGCCCGACGTCTGCAAATCGATGCGGAACGTCAGAACGGTGCCCGCCTGATTCCAACCTGCTTGAATGCCGCCGGTGGACCCGCCAAGTGGTCGATTCCCAAATCCACCGGGACTGCGATTCCGGCCGCGCGACCGCCTGTCGTCGTCATCGTCATCGCCGGAAGACGTCATTGATGGCGTCGCCGCGGTCGAGGTTCCTCCGGTTGCGTTGTCCATGGTGAGCACAGATACCGGATCGACGAAGCGATCGTCGAAATAGACTTTCACAAATTTCCCTGAAGCCTTAAGTGCCTCGACGAATTGAAACAGCGACTCCGTGTCGCCGGCGAAGCCTCGTATGGCCACGCCGTTGTATGTACCCGGGTCGTCGGTTGCCTGCATAGTTCCAGGCCCGGCTCCGCGCGCACGGCGGTCGTCGCGGCCGCCAAGTCCCATTTCGCCGGATCCGCCGCTGGATCGACCGGAACTGATTCCCCGGAATCCAGGACTGGAAACAAGCTCGGTATTCGATGCGCCGTCTGCTTCCCCAATGCCTCCGCCAATGCCAGGGCGTCTGCCGCCGCCTTCTGGACCCATAGGAGCAGTGAGATTTGTGGATTCGCAAGACCAAAGCACGATTGTCTTGCCTTTAGGCCGGGCCTCGTTGATTGCGACCATGTAGTCAATCCACTGCGGTCGAAACGCGTACGCCGTGTCGAGCCTATTGACTTTGGCCTCAATCTGGCCGATGTCCATTTGCTTTTGCTTGATGGCCGTTACGAATTGGGAGGTCCATAGCGAGGGGTCGCCGGGGTACCCGGTGAAGCGGGGGTCGTATTGGATGATCTGCCGTTCGAGCAAAGACATTTCTTCCCGGACGGCCTTGTTCTTCTGTGCCATGGCGGGAATGATAGAAGCCATGATCAATCCGAGCGTCGCCACGGAAAGAGCCCAATAGAAGAGTTGTTCGCGGTGGCGATGGGCATCCAGAATGCGCGGAGGAATGAGGTTGATCGCGATGGGGACCGATTGACAGCATCGAAGCGCAAGCCCGAGCGCAACGGCCGCTTGTTCGGGGTGCTCGTTGACCTCTTGGGCGGCGGGCCCGATGGCCAGCCCTGCAAGAGGTTGTGCGATGCGTACTTCAACTCCGAGCATGCGCTGGAGAAACGGGATCATGTTGCGCAAGCACGCGCCGCCGCCGGTAACCACGATGCGCGAGACAGCCCCGCCGCCGGGCTGCGAACGGAAATAAGCGAACGAACGCGTGATTTCCGAGACGAGCCGGCTCAATACGCGACCAATAACTTCGCCGCCCTTGCCGTCGCGCTGCAAATCGCCCGTAGGTGCGAAGCCTCGGTCGCGCTTCATCTTCTCCGCTTCGATGAAGGAAACGCCGAACTCCGCGGCCACCGCCGAGGTGATATCGTTACCGCCGATGTTGAGGCTTCGCGTAAAGCGGAAGAGATTATCGCGTTCAATGACGATATCGGTTGTGGCCGCGCCGAGATCGATCAGCGCGACGCACTCACCCTGCTCTCCGAATTCTCCGGTGCTCTTGAGCCAATTGTATGCGGCGAGCGGACAGACATCGACGATGTCTATTCGCTTCTTGATGTCTTTGATGATTTCGAGGCGCTTATCGACCACATCGACTTTGATGGCGGCCATGAGCACGTCGTAGCCACCCGCCTCGGTGCGCTTCAATACTTGATAGTCGAAGGCAATTTGGTCCAGCGAGAAGGGAATTTGTTGCTGGATTTCGTAACGAACAATCTGGGTGACTTTATATTCGGGTACGGGAGGAAGTGCGCGCGTGCGCGTGAATACGGATTGCCCCGGCACGCCGAACACCACTTTATTGTGGCGGACTTTGGCATCCTTGAGGAGTGTCTTCAGAACTTCTTGGCGGACTTGCCGTTGCGCATCGTCATCCATCGAAGGGTCGATGCCAAATTCGCGATGATAGTACTTGGTGAGCTGAAACCCAGCTTTTGACTGAGTCAACTCACAAAGCCTGACGGCGCTTGTCCCGATATCGAGGATCAACCGCCGTGCGCGTCCGCGCCGCACCTTTGCCATAAAACCCTTACCCCATACCGACTTCCGCGAGTCATTACACAACCGGCACGCAAGACACCAGGAATCTGTCCCCTTGCCTCACATCAAACACGAATTCTGTCGCGATTACGGTCTATAAAGACCCCTTAAGCCATTGTGAATTAGTGTAGTAAACTCACCATCGCTTGTCAACAATAAAATCCCCTTTGCCAATAGTTTCCCTTAATTCTGGGATCCCTTCGGCACACGCTCCGTTTCGACTCCCGGGCGCGACTGAATATCCGCGGCGCATCGGAAGCCATAATCGGCACGCGTACGGTCGGGCAGAGCGAACTGGCGCCGCGCGCAACGCGCATCGAAGGGGCTGCCCATAAAGGAGCCTCCGCGAATCGAGCGGTACAACTGACCGTATTCCTTCACGATCACGTCATTTCCGGGATAGGCCGCATACCAGCTTGAAGTCCATTCGCACGCGTTGCCTGCCATGTCAAGGCACCCGTAGGGAGACGCGCCCCCTCGAAACTGCCCGACTTCTTTGATTTTCGCGGGCGTTGTAGCATTGGTATTGGCAATACCGGCATCGAAGAGACTCCCCCACGGATACTCGCGCCCATCGGTGCCGCGGGCGGCCTTCTCCCATTCGATTTCGGTTGGCAGCCGCTTTTTGACGGCAGAGGCAAAGGCCGTGGCCTGGGTCCATGTCACGCCCACAACGGGGAAGTTCTCTTTACTCTTGTCGAATCGGTGACTCGGGAAAACGACCTTAAAGTCGGCGTTGGTAACTTCATATTTGTCGATATAGAATGCCTCGACGACAATCTTTCGGCGGGGGCGCTCGTCGGGTGATTGGTTGTCCACGCCGATAATTGCTTCCCCAGCCGGAACCAGGACCATGCCGGGAGGAGCATCGCCCTCGGACATCTTCAGGTCAACGGTCTTGCGCTCTTCGGGCCCCAGTTCGACGACGGCCTCGGTGGTGATGTAACCGGGTGCATAGACGCTCACGGTATATGAGCCGGGAAACAGCTCGAAGCGGTTCGGGGTCTTTTGCACTTGAATCTGATTGTTCAGCCAAATTGAGGCGCCTGTCGGTGAAGAATACACTTCCACAAGACCCTTCTTCGGCGTCAATTCGAACGCCTTCGTGTACTGATACTCGGGCTGGAACTCCAACTCGAACGTCATCGGCTCGTATCGGTCTTTGCGCAACTCGAACTTGCGATTCCCCGCGGGCACCTCCACCCGGCGCAGCGGCGTTACCCCCAGCACGCGGTCTCCATCGACACGGACTTCCGCTTGGCTGGGATTCGACTCGAGCGTCAGATAGCCTACGAGCAGCTTCATCTCTATCGAATGCTTCTCAGACCCGGCATCGGGCACGCGAATCGTTTTGAACGTGGGTCTGTACCCATCCTTGCTCAGCTCGACCAAGACCGCCCCCGGGGCAAGGCCCTTCACCGTAACCGGTGTCTCCCCATAGTCAACACCATTGATCTGGATCTTCGCGCCAGGTGCAGGAACGCTTTCGACTATGATTTCGGTATTGTACGTCTCCGGCTTATCT
>JBAZRU010000452.1:4385-6129 GCA_041662805.1 Candidatus Hydrogenedentales bacterium
GGAGCCGCACCCCTGCATCAACGCACTGCCGAACACCACCCCAACCAACAGGAACCCGAGCCTCTTGGAAAACAACCCGCTCACGGCATACCCTGTTTGTATCCCAAGGCTTGCAGCCACGCGCACGATTTGCGCTCCGCTGCTCACGCCTTCATTCGCTTTTCGGTTCCGTTCAACTTCTGCCCTGTGCTGCATCGTACACCAATTGCTTCGTCGCGATCGGACATTTAACCGGTCGACCTCGCAAATTTGGCGCCCCCTACCCGAAGCGCACCTAGCCCACTACGCCATTTAACCGGATTCCGCGTATTTAGGCAAGCTTTATCGTACCTGAATCTCCTGTTCCTTGAACGGCTGCGCGTTGGGATCCATCGGCGGATTCACAAACTTGCCCACATCCGTCGGCACAACCACGAAGTACACGTTCGCCGGAGTCTGATCCTTGAGGTCAAGCCCGTCGGGCTTTCCACTCGACGCCAACGGGGGCGAATCATAGAAAGCGGTCGCGCGGAACACATAGGAAACCGGGCGAATGCGATTCTGCAAGTCCCCCAAGTGATTCGCGGTCGCGGTAGCGCTCACGGCCACTTGCACTACAGGGGCTGTTCCCAGTGGCGACATAAAGCTTGCCGTGGAGGCATCCACGATGCCGAAGTTGACAAGGACGCCGTCCTGAAGGAACTCCCAGTAAACCTTCAGATTGGCTGTCCCTACGCCGGGAGGCGCCAACGCGGACACGTCGAACTGCGCAAACACTTCAGACCCAGCATCGGCTTCGGCCTTGGAGGGTAGCGGGATTAGAAGATTCTGACCGAAGGAGCGGTCGGCGGTACCGGTGTTCTGGTAGCCCTCGGTGCCGTTCCGCTCATGCCAGAACAGGGGCTTGACCACCGTATCGGGGGCTTCTTCGTCCGACAGATAGAATCGCCGCCAGTTGCCCCAGGACGCCACCTGATCGCTGAGCAGAATGGTTCCGTTCACCAGGGAGAGGTCGATGGGGCCGACATCGGCTTGCGCGCCGAAATCGGTGGTCTTCCACCACGGCTCGACATTGCCCGCCTCATCCGCGCCAATCGACACGACCAGCACCCAGCCATCGGTCGTGATGATGTCCCGGATATTGCCGATCACGTTCGATGTGGACCACGCGGACCAACCGGTCACAGGAGTGTAGGTGCCGACATAGTCGGTGCCTTCGTAGATGCGGTAGGAGTAGACGTGTGGGGGACCACCTTGCGCGCCGGTTGATGTAGGTATGCTCATCCGGAGCGTGGCGCGGTCGGTGACGTTTCCTTCGATACTCGAAGGCGACAGAATGCTGTGTACGTTGACCAACCACCAGATGTGCAGCGGATCGAGTAGCCAATTGCTGTCCAGGCCGGCGGTGTTCTCGTATTGGCTGGTATGGTTGCCTGCAAGGTCGTAGGCCTTGAATTGGGTGGCAAGATGGAATTCACTCATGAGCGCGTTGACCGCGGGGATATCCGTGATGTACCAGTCTGCGGTCAGGAAATCCGCACTCCGTGGCCCAGGAATCTGCGGCTGCGGGACGGAATCGTACGGGAACAGCGCGGGGATGAAGACGCCATTGATGCTCGGGCCGCCCAGATTGCCAAACGCGAAATTGGCTTGGACCTGCGAGTCGGGGATATCGGCCATCAGCCCACGGCCATTTCGGAGAATCCACTGGGCCTCGCCCGATTCGAGGAATTGATCGACGCCTGCGCCTATCTGGTCTGGCTCG
>JBAZRU010000453.1:0-6114 GCA_041662805.1 Candidatus Hydrogenedentales bacterium
GACGGACCGATATCTCGGAGATCATGACGAGATGGTCTCGCCCTACAACACATGGATCCAGACGGACGCGGCGATCAATCCCGGCAACAGCGGCGGTCCATTGGTAAACCTGAAGGGTGTCGTGGTCGGCGTGAACGCCCGGCGTTTGGGCGGCGCGGACAACGTGGGCTTCGCAATCCCAATCGACGAAGCGAAGGAAGTCATCGACGAGATCATCAAGACCGGACGTGTGCAGCGGAGCTGGATCGGCGTGACGCTTCAGGAAGTCACGAGCAAGACGGATGACCCGAACCAACTGGGCGCGGTAATCGCCGATATTGACCCGCTCTCCCCCGCCGCCGAATCGGGTCTGCGGGCGGGCGACGTGCTGCTGTCCATTGACGGCACGCCCACCGACGCGCGGTACGTCGAGGCATTGCCGGCAGTGCGGAAAATGATCGCGGATTTGCCCGTTGATACGAAGGTCTTGGCGAAAGTCCAACGGGGCGCGGAAACGGTGGAGATCCCGGTCACGCCGATCGAGAAGAGCGACGTGCGCGGGGAAGAAGTAGAATTCGAGGAATGGGGATTCACGGCATCCGACGTGACGCCATCGATTGCCCGCATGACGCAATTGCCTTCGACGAAGGGGATGTTCATATCCGGCTCTCAGGTGGGCGGTGTGGCCGCCAACGCCGGGCTTCGACAGGGCGACATCGTTCTGAAAGTCGATGGAAAAGAGCTGGCGAATATGGCTGAGTTCAAGCAGTTGTACAAAGAGCGCGTCGAATCGAAGCAAGCCCTTGTGCTATTCGAAGTAAAGAGCGGGGCGTTAACGCGGTTCGTTCTGGTGAAGCAAATGGAAGGCGGCGGTACGCCGAGCCCCGAGGATAACGAGGATGACGGAGGCAGCTCCGATGAAGAATAAGTGGTCTATTGCTTTTTACGCCGTGCTTTTGGCAGCCTCTTGCTCGGCATGGGGGCAACCCATGCCTGCTGCCGTTGTGGAAGACGTCTACGCGCGCATATCGCCGGCCGTGTGTATCGTCAGTTATTCGTCGGACATCACCAACCCAAACACGGGGCAAAGCTCCAAGCGCAATACGCGCGCCCTTGGGCTTATCGTATCGCCGGATGGCCTCGTACTGGCGCACGGCCACATGCAAGTGGACGACTCGGAGCCCTTCAACATCAAGGTGACGGTCGGCACGGGCGATCAAGAAAAAGAATACGACGCCAAGTTGCTTAAGAAACCCGAAGACGTGAACGTGTGCTTTCTGAAGATCGAGCCGGGTTCGCCTACGGTGTTTCCGTATGCGGGTTTCGCGGCGGAGAAACTGCGCATGGGCGAGGAAGTGGCGATTATCGGCCTGCTAGGAGAGACGCTCGACTTCAGCCGCTCGGTCATTCTGCGCCGTGTTGGGGCCATTCTCGAGAAACCACGCACAACGTATTGCCTCGACGAGCGCCTCTTGTTTGGATATGTGGGCGGTCCCGCGATCAATGCCGCTGGCAACGTCGTCGGCGTGGTCGGATTCGACCTGACCCTCAATGAGGGAGGCGAACTCTACGTTCGCAGTGGACATCCGCTCATCTATCAGACGGAACTTCTGGAGCGCTACATCAAGAATCCCCCCGTGGAAGGCGAACCCCAAGTCGCAAAGGAAGAGGCCTTCCTGGGCGTATTCTCCCAGCCTCTGACAGACGACTTGGCGGAGTACTGGAAACTGCCCAAGAAGGGCGGCGTCGTCGTCGGAACAGTCATAGGACCTTCGCCAGCCGAGACCGCGGGCCTGAAACTTGGCGACGTCATCATCAGTTTCAATGACGTGCCCGTGACGGCCAAACTCGATCGCGAGATCGTAGGCTTCACAAAACTGGTCCGCGATACGGGAATCGGCAAGCCCGTCCCGGTGAAGGTGCTTCGTGACGGACAAACGCTCGACTTGACCCTAACACTTACGCCGCGTCCAAAGTCCGCGCGCGATGCGGGCGAGTTCGAAGATAAGGTATTCGGATTGACCGTGCGTGAAATCACAACGGATGTGCGGATCCTGCTCAACTTGTCCGAAGACGTACAGGGCGTCATTGTCCGCCGTGTGAAATCGGGCAGTTGGTCCGATCTGGCGGGGATAGGGCCGGGTACGATCATCCTGAATTTCGGCGACCATCCCGTCACGAATTTGCAGGAGTTCCAGGACGCTATCGCCAAGGTTTCGGAGGCCAAACCGGCCGAGTTCTCCGCGTTCTGCCGCATCGGTTCGCGAACGGGCTTCTATCGCATTCAACCCCGATGGAACAATGGCACGGGCAATTAGTCTGACGCTGTTGCTGGCAATTCTCTCCGGCTGCGCCAAGCAGCCGGAGAGGGATTTGTTTGCCGAGGCCGAGCTTTTGTATTTGGACCAGCGATACGACGAAGCAGTCGTATTGCTGAAACAGCACCTAGCGCGACATCCTGAAGATGCCGGGGCGCACTTCTATCTCGGCACGTGTTATCTCAGTTCACCGAAGAACGGCTGGCTGGGAATTGCCCAGGGGGAACTCCAAACGGCACTCGCGCTCTTTGAGCGGCAGGGGAAGATCAATCCGATTCCGCGGTTCAACAACAGCACGTATTTTGAGCTCATTTGCCACATCAACTTGGCGAAAGTCTATCTGCGTTTGATTCTGAACATCATGGATATGGATTCCAGTGAATTGCAGTTGAATCGTCGTACGGCCGTGCGGACTCTTACCAATGGCCTTATCGAACAGTATGAGGCCGCACAGCGGATTGATCCGCGCAATCCGGACGTGGAAGGGCTTCGCCAGCGCATTGAGGAAGTGCAACTATTGTTGCGGTCCTTGCCGCCATCCAGCGCACCGTCCACGGTCAATCGAGCCGACGAAGGCGTGAAGCCGCGATTCGCACGAGTCTTTCGTTTCGTATCTACGTAAAGGAGTACATGCCATGCCAGACCCCGTTATCGCAGACCGCAAGCCAGCGGTATTGGAACTTGAGCCAGGCACGTATTGGTGGTGCAGGTGCGGGCGTTCAAAGGACCAGCCTTGGTGCGACGGTTCGCATAAGGGCTCGGAGTTTTCGCCTGCCGAACTGACTATCACCGAGAAGCGCACCTATGCGATGTGCCAGTGCAAGCATAGCGAAAAGGCGCCATTTTGCGACGGCACTCACAAGCGCGTTTAGGATCTCATGCGCATACTAATCACAGGGGCCGGTGGCAGTCTCGGGTCTGGGCTTGTGGAAGCCTTGGAGGACCGGCACGAGCTGGTGTTGTCGGACTTATTCGACATTCCTTCCCGACATGAGTCTCGTTGCGCAGACCTGCGGGAACTTGCGCAGGTACTCCCTCTGGCCTGGGGATGCGATTTCGTCGTCCACACGCCGGCGTGGCACGGCATGCACGGTGGACTAAAGAGCGAGGTCGATTATTGGCAACTTAATATCGACGGCGCATTTCACGTCTTTCAATCCGCATTACAGAACAATGTCCGGCACATGGTGTGGGTGTCGAGCGTGTCTATTGCGGGGTGGGAACGCGACAAGTATGGTTTCAGCAAGTTCATCGGTGAGCACCTTTGCGGTTACTACCACCGCGTTCACGGAATGCGCATCGGAATCATTCGACCATGGGACTTCACCCCCTATGGTGGCGATTTCATTCGCTACGGAGAGCGTTTGCTCGCGGGTGGGGTGGACCGCCGGGATGTGGTCGATGCGACCGTAAAGGCAATAGAACTGGTGCGCCAAGGTTCAATACAATGCGAATGGTTCGAGATTGGGAAGGACCATCCGTTCACGGCAGCTGACTGTGAGCGATTCAAGCGCAATCCCCGGGAAGTTGTTGAATCGTATTGGCCAGGCTATGGCGGGCTTATGGATAAGTACGCCATACGATTTCCCGAGCGCGCTATTGTTTGCGACCTGGAGCGAACGAAGAGTGTATTGGGGTTTCAACCCCGTTATGACTTCGGCACTTTTCTTGCCGAGCTTCAGGAGCGCGACGCCAAAGGTATTCCGGTCCGCTAGACCGTAAGGGGGTATTGTGTCGGCAGGGGAGAACGCCGCATGCGACCGAAGCGATAAAGTTCCGAAGCCGATTCCCTTTCAGTCGGGAGTCATCGCAATTCAGGCGATCTGTATTGCTGTATTTTCGGTGCTCTTTTTCGCCTCCGTCCTCGTTGCGCCGCTTTACACGAGTGCACTGGGCGGATTCATCGGAGCGATTGCGCTTCCAGTTCATGCCGGCTTAATCGCGATCTTGTCCGGCCAGTGTATCTGGCTTGTGAACCGCAGCATGAAGGGAGCAAGGGCGGGCACGTGGGCCCGGTTTGCGATACTCTGCTTCTTTCTCATCGGCGTGTGCGCATTCGTCTCCAGCGCCCGGGGTCTGAATCACTGGGGAGTCCTCATCGGCCACGACGAGCCGCAGTACTTCTCCTATCTCCACTCCTGGGTGTTCGACCGCGACCTCAGTTTCGAGAACGAGTATCGCACGATCCCGAATACGTGGGAATCGATGCAGGAAGACCACCCAGACCGTCCGGACTACAATGTCGCGCCGATCGGAAGCGCCGTGCTTTGGCTCCCCTTCTATCTTGCGGCCTTGGCGGTTCTTCACGGAGTCAGCGCGTTAGGCGTGGACGTTCCTCTGAATGGCATGGCCAGTCCTTACGCGATGGCCGCGGCATTCGGAAGTCACGCCTTGGCGGCCATCGGGATGTTATTGATCTTCGCTACCCTACGCCGTTGGTTCTCGGTGCGTACTTCGTTACTGACGGTGGTTCTGCTGTGGACCGCAACCCCCCTCCTCTGGTACCTCACGGATCAACCCTGGATGTCGCACGCGCCGGACTTCTTCGCCGTCGCTCTCGTGCTGTGGTGCTGGCTTCGGAATCGCGAGAGTCGCTCGCTGTGGGGATGGATGGGGTTCGGCGCGGCGATTGGCCTTTCAGCGCTCGTGCGCCCCAACCACGCCGTGTTGCTGCTCTTGCCGGTTGCGGACCTTGTCGTGACGGCGCGCGGGAAGCGTATGCGTGCGTCGCTCGGGGCGCTGTTGAGCGTAGCGACCATGCTGTTGGCTTTTCTGCCTCAACTTATCACGCATGCCATCCGCGAAGACTGGGCGCACAAGGGCATCAATTTTCCTCCCGGAAGCCCCATGGAATGGGCACACCCTGCCATCTCCGAAGTGCTGTTCTCCGCGCACCACGGGCTTTTCGCATGGCACCCCGTCTTGCTGTTTGGCTTCATCGGCCCGATCGCACTATGGTTCCGCTCGCGCTATGTTACCGTGCTGTGCGCACTTGTCCTTGCGCTCGACGTGTACATGAACGCGGCGATCCAGGCGTAGTGGGCCGGTGGTTCCTTCGGTATGCGGCGCTTTGTCGGCGACCTTCCGTTCATGGCTCCGGGCATTGCGGCATTCGGTGTGTGGTTCGTCGCATTCTGCCGCAAACGGCCGCTTGTCCCTGTCTCGATTCTGGCGCTGGTCATGTTTCTGTACAACGTCACGCTGGTGCGTCAGATGCGCGAAGGGTACACGGACTCCTTACTCCCTGTGTCGTTTCAGCGCGTCTGGTCGCATTCCGTTACATTGTTTCACGACATGGCAGGCAATCCGTTTAGTTTTCCCGCAAATGCCTGGTTCGCCTACAAGAATGACTCGCCGATGTCCCAGTATGACTACATTTCAGGGATTCCCCCTCGCCCCGAAATGTACGCGGCCGGCCTCGATCAGAAGCCGTATTTGGGGAAGGGGTGGCTGATGAGTATGCAAATTGCCGCCCAGAACGACGGTGGATTCGTCGCGACAGAGAAGGACTGCACGTTGCTTCTGCAACTGCGCTGGGGAGAGTCGTATCGCATCAAGCTCTCGCTTGTTCCTCCGTCCAAGCTGGAAACGGCACAACCCGTGTCATTCGATTTGAATGGTATTTCCCTGGGGTCGGCGCTCCTGGAACCGCACACACGCTCCGAACTTGCGCTCACCACCCCTGAGGGTTCCGTGCGCCAAGGCTTGAATACGCTCAGGTTGACTTTCGGACACGTGCTTGCGACGCCGAGGGCCGGAGTGCGCGGGCAACCCGATGGGCGCGGTTTTCCGATGGAAACCAGTCAACCACTGCGTC
>JBAZRU010000454.1:0-6110 GCA_041662805.1 Candidatus Hydrogenedentales bacterium
CACAATTCGCTCAAGCTGATTGATGGTCCGGCCGCCGTCAGGGAGCTCGTTCTTCCCGAAGCCTTCGGAGACGACAAGTCCGAGACTACCTGGGGCGCTTTGCCAAGCCCTCCCGGAGCCCTGTCGCGTTGGCTGGCCTGGATATCGCCTGAGCCCGGCGTTGTACGCGTGCTCAGGCTCTCTCCCGATGGCTTGGCACTAGATATGCCACGGATTGAACTTCCCCAAAACTGCAGACTGTTTGCGTTTCTCGCGTCGTCCAAAGAGGCGCCATTGCTCGTCGCGGTTATGGACAACGCAATCGTGGGGATTTGTCTCGACGATGCGACGTTTGGCCAACACAAGACCCTGATCGAACGCGACGATGTCCTCAGCTCGATTTTTCCCTCCCTGGGGATGCCCGCTCGCGTGGATTGGAACATGGATGTTGACCAGGACGGTCTCGACGATCTGCTTATCATCGCCGATACGTCTATCGACGTGTACCGGCGAACGGAAGACCTTGGACTTAGCCTTACCGACCACATCGATGATCTCGACAAGGAGATGTGGCGCACCGATACGTGGATTGCTACCGACTCTGGTTTTCCGCTCCCCGGATTCAGCAATCCGAGTCTTTGGCTCGAACCCGCGCTGGACAATAGACTGTCATCGCTTTCTCTCGGGGACTGGCAGCGATCAGTCCTTTGGGAGCAAACATCGCCAGGCGTATTTGGGGAGCGCAAGGATGTCCCATACGGTCCCGACGGCGTTTCATCGCGACTCGTAACCCGGTGCAAGCTGAATCGAGATGGTCCCGAAGGGCTTGCCACGGCTGAGACACTTTGGTCACAGGGCTGGCCAATGAGCCGCATGGCGTGGAGCGCACCCGGCAAATCCGTTCCTCCGCTCACGGTAAAACGTGCGGTTCTGCCTATAGAGCCTATCGATATCGACAGGGATGAAGCCGCGGAGTTTTTGATCGTCGATATCCCCGCGGCGCGCAAGGCCATCTCCGTTTTGGCTCAAGGGATGTTGAGGAATCTAGAATTCAAATGGTCGTTTGTGCGATGGAGCGACCGTAACTCATCCTGGGTGCAAGCCTCCAAGTCGTTCAAAATGCAGGCGCCACTATCGGGACACGACCACGCCAGCTATATCATCGACCGGTTATCGCAAGCTTGTGTAGTCGGTCGAGATCTGAATGGCGACGGAGTGGGGGACGTGGCCTGGCTCGGCGACGACAATTGCATGGAGGTGCGCCTGTTGTGCATTAACGACGGTGTGATTGATGTCGCCGCTTCGTTTCGTGCAGCCGTCTCGGAACGCGTGGAAGTTCTGAAGCCGGTAGACACGAACCTTGATGGCACGTACGAAGTTCTGGCTTTCGCCTCGCAACAATATGAAGCAGGGCATTTGCTCAATCAAGGAATGCGGGAGTATCAACTTGTCCATTACCGAAAGTGACCGAAACCAGAGCGCACACGCTTCTATTTGCGTTGCCGAATCCGTGTTGTCCGCTCATGATGTAACGATTCGCATTGGCAACACGCCCATTCTCGACGGCCTCACACTCGATGTGCGCCGCGGCGAACACGTGGCCATGCTGGGCCACAACGGCGCGGGTAAGACGAGCATGCTACGCGCAATTCTCGGCCTTTTCCGCCGCAGCGGCGGAAGCGTGGCACTGTTCGGAAGTGCCGCGAAAGGCCGATCGCTAGATGTCCTCTCTCGCACGGGGGCGCTTCTCGGCACGCCTGCCTTTTACGAGAACATGACCGTGAGCGATCACCTGCGTCTGGCCGCTAAGCTACGGTGTGCGCGCGCAGACGTGAACAGCGCCATTGACGAAGGACTCCAACTTCTCGAACTCGTCGAACACCGGTACAAACGCCTCATGCACTGCTCCTCGGGTATGCGTAAACGTGTTGCGATGGCCTGTGCATTCATGGGAAATCCTGAACTGTTGCTGTTGGACGATCCGACCGCAGAACTCGACGCGGCGGGTATCGACCGTTTACGCGACATGATTCGCCGGTTTCGCGAGCACAACGGCAAAGCATCGCTGGTCCTCGCGACGCACTCGCTTTCCCTCGCGCGCGATTTGGGCGACCGCGTCATGGTCGTCGATCACGGAAAAGAAGTCTTCGACGGGTCCTGGCAAGCGTTCGACACAACCATCGGCGGACTCTATGAGGTGACCGTCGCCAACGACGACGGCTTGCCCGCCGACGCACTGCGCAACGAGCCCTACGTGCTCGACTTCAAGCCTCGCGGCGGGAACGTCTATCTGGTGTGTGTGCGCGATGCAGCTATCGGGCGCTTCGTTGCCGCGCTCGTGCGTAGCGGAATGGAGGTCGTGGCCGTTGTACCAGTACCGTTCACGTCCGACGATTTTGTGAAACGCGTTGAAGCCGTCGAAGGCACGGTCGCCCCCCAAGCGCCCTCGCCGAAGGAGACGTCTCGCGAACGCGCCAACCGACCCGAAGCCGCGAGGAAACGCATACCATCGCTCGGCCGGCGCATCGCCACATCGTTGGTGTGGGAAACCAAGGTCCTCTACCGTAGCGCGACGCTCTGGATCATACCGTTCACACTGGCCGTATGCGCGGCCCTGGGGATCACTGGGGCTATCCCCGCGCAAGAGAAACTGCTCGCGCAACAAGTCACCATGTCTTTTCTTGTCACGTCTACACTCGCATTGCTGGCGTTGCTCGGGTCTATCGTCATGGCCATTGCCGCGGGCATTGCCATCTGCACCGATTACGCCCAAAACCGATTGCGCTTTCTCTTCGTTCTGCCGCTGCGCAACCGCGACATGCTCCTCTCCAAAGTTTTTGTCTGGAACGTCCTGCTTCCAGTCTACGTGATTGGCTGTGTCGTCGGAATATCCCTCGCAAGCTGCTTCGTCGCACAATATATCGGAGATTACCCATGGTCCGAGGAAGGATTTGGTCTCCCGCCATGGCCTATGACGCGCGAACTTCTGCGCTACCTTCCCGGCGTCTTCATCGCGTACGTCGGTATCGGTCTGCTATCCAGTGCGATGGGCGTCCTCTTCCGCCGCACGCAAGTGGTGCTCACGGCTACCGTGTTGATCCTCGTCTTGAGCTATCTTGCCATGCCCGGATTCCAACTGCACCTGCTGCCGTTTTCCGACATCATCGTCGAAACCAACATGGCCTTGCTTCCTCTCGGCAGCGGCGTCGTTCCCCTCGAAGCCCCGATGTTCACGCACTCGATGGGCGCGGCCGGAGTCTGGATCGCCATTCTTTACGCCGTGGCCGCCGCCGTCTTCTCCCGGAAGAAATGGTAAGCGTCCGGCAAGTCCCGCTCCACGCGGTTCCGGCCGGACGCCAATGAAGATTCTAGGTTACTCGCTTACTTACTTGCTGTTGTTTCGGCAGCAATCTTGACCAGGACAAGCAACCGACCGCTTGTGCAGGTCTGCGCGCTCTTGCTGAATGTCCAGTCCGGTTCCACGCCCGTGCAGTTGCCGATGCCTACGTCCGCGTCGCGTCCGCCTCTGTGGTTGTTATACGCGAGAAGCGTGGTTCCCGACGCGGCATCATGGATTTGCAGGCAGCCGTATCCAAGATTGGCCTCTCCGCCCATCGTATCGCCGAAGTCGAATCGCTCCTTGCTGGCATTCGCAAGACCTCGCGCGTTCTCAGGACCATAGTTGCACGACCAGAGTTCAATCGCGCCCTTGGGAAGATTGCCGCTCGGCAGGCCTTCCACACTGCTCTTCACGAAGAGGTTCCCCAAGTCTTGCTGGAACCGCGCCTCAGTGGTAGGTACGCCGATCAGGTTAAGGTCTTGCGTGAACGGGTCCATTTCCGTGTAGACCCAGCGCGTCGTACCGTCCGGCGCGACAAGATGCAGGAAGTAGGCGATGCGTTCGATGGTCTTGCCTGCGATGCTTTGGCGGTTGTCTACGTCATAGACCACATTGCCATTCGCTGTGGCCGCCTGCGTTGGGTCAAGCGCATAGACTACCTGCATTCCCTCGGCCTCTGGAACGTTCGCATGCAAGGGTCCGTCGATCGGAACTGTCCCAGCACGAAATGCCGACGCAGGAAGGCCCGCTCTGTTCGTGAGGTTGGGCTCTGCTGTGTGGTCCCACGCGAAGCGCACGGCCACCGGCGTAGAAACGCCCTCTGCCGTCAACACGACGTGCGCCCTTTGGATGACTGCATTCGCCGGGTGAAACACGCCGTCCGGACCACAGATGGCGAACCACGTGGGCGCGGCGCCATCGCGCGTCTTGAGCGAAAAGGCGTTCTTGAAATAGACGTGCATTTCGTTGCCCTTGACCTTGAATCGCTCGAACAACGGACTCTCGCTTACCACCCGCTTCCGGTACGTCTTGTCCAGCGCCAAGAGCGCGAGGCGTTTGCCCACGTCGTCCTTATTGCGCGGATGGATGTCCTTCACGTTCGCGATGTCGTTCACGACCGCCATGCCGGTACCAGGGATACCAAGCGACGCCACCTGCGCTTCCCAAATCTCCGGCAACGCTTGAGGACTATTCCCATAGTCGAACGGGGCCAACTGCACGAAGTAACACGCCAGGTCATCGTCTTTCCAAACCGCGCGCCATCCGTTGATCAGCGCTTCCATCTTGTCGCGATACAACATGCCTTCGCCGCGATTCGACTCGCCCTGATACCAAATGAACCCTCGATTCGCGTAGGGAACCAACGGAGCCACCATGGCGTTGTACAACGCCGTCGGCGCGCCTGCATTGTTCAACACCGACGCGGACGCGATGGTGGGCAGCGCCGGCGGGAATGCGCCCGCCTCCAACGCCTGCTTCGCGGCGGGCACCCACGCCTCCGTCTTGGCGATGACGTCGCGAAGCACCGCCTGGTACTCCGCGCTGTTCGGCGTGTTCATGCGAATATCCGCCATGATGCCTGCCAATGAAGGAAGCGGCTCGAATCCGACTGGCGGCGTCCAGGGCTCAATACGCGTGCCACCCCAGCTCGTATTGATGATGCCCACCGGAACGTCGAGTTTAGCTTGCAGGTATTTCGCGAAATAGTAGCTGACCGCGGAGAACCCTTCCCCGTTGTAGCAATTGGCCATGGACTCACTCGTGCATGATGCCCACGGCGTGAGGCCGCGCACATCATCGAGCGGCGCGGGGCTGCATTCGCGAAAGATCATGGCAAACCGGATATTGTCGTTAGCGCACTGCGCCATTTCTTGTTCGTAGCCGTCCGTGTTCTTGATGCTCCACTGCATATTGGATTGGCCGGACGCGAGCCACACTTCGCCGAACAAGATGTCCTTCAGCACGATCTGCTTGTCTCCGCTCGAGACTGTTAGTTCATACGGACCGCCCGCTTTCACTGGCGGCAGATCGACGCGCCAGCGGCCGTCTGGACCCACCGTTGCGTCTTGGCTCTTCTTCGCAATAGCGACCGTAACCTTTGCTCCCGGTTCACCCCATCCCCACACCGGCACAGGCGCCTTCTGCTGCAATACGGCATGGTCGGCGAAGATCGCGGGTAACCGTAGATCGGCTGCGTGTGCCGATGTCCCGAACAGGCACACGGCCAGCGATGCAATTGTCACGAAGTTCAGTGCCTTTCGGCCCCACATGGTCTTCAAACGCATTCTGCTCATTGCTCCCCTTCAATATTCTGCGGCGCGAAGCCGCGCTAGACTTGATTAGCCCCGTCGCCATTCTTGCCCTTTAGGGCACCCATTCTCAAGGGTTTCGTCCCTCGCAGAATCGCTTGGCCTTGACGCAGGCGACTGCAAGCGCAAGCAGGATTGCTGCAAGGCCCGCGAGTGCGAGAGGTCCGGCGGCGGGCACACCTTCGAGGCTCGGCACGGAATCCGGGTCTCGCGGGTCGGTACCAGCCAAGAACTCATAAGTATTCGTCGCCCCGTCTAAATCGGGATCCCCGTTGGGACCGTTGTTTACGTCAACAGATCCGTTATCCGTGGGATTGAGGTTGTGCAGTATTTCCCATCCGTCAGGCAGACCGTCGCTGTCAGTATCCGTACTTGCCGGACTTGTGTTGTGGACAAATTCATCGCTGTTGGACACGCCGTCGAAGTCGGGGTCTCCGTCGGCTCCATTGATGCCGGTCCCATCATTCGCGTTGAGCCCGTAT
>JBAZRU010000455.1:0-6098 GCA_041662805.1 Candidatus Hydrogenedentales bacterium
AGGGACATTCTTGGGGCGGAGTTCGATAAAGCGATCATGATTGCGCGGACCGAGACTCTCAGGGCCTACAGGCAGGCAACCAGTGAGACTTACCAGCAGAGCGGCATCGTGAAGGCGTGGCAGCGTTTGGCCGCTCTCAGTTCGCGGACCTGCATGGCGTGTATCGCGCTCGATGGCAAGGTCTACCCGATGAGCAGACCCCTCGTGGACCATCCGAACGGCCGATGTACGATGATCCCCCTCCTCACTGGCGAGACGCAGATGCCGCCATTCACGAAGGCCTCAGATTGGTTCATTGCCCAGGACGAACAGACGCAACGCGACATGATGGGGCATGGAAAGTATGAGGCATGGAAAGATGGGCGGTTTTCCATTGATGACCTGGCCACAACCCATCTGACAGCCGACTACGGCGCTACCCCGGGCGAGACGGCGCTCAGAGACTTGGTGTCCGAAGACGAGCGAAAGACCTACATCGATATGGGTCGTGAAGCTGGCCTTGGAGCGGAGTCGGTTATCCGGCAAGGCGACTTCATGAATTACATGGAGCGCCAGGGCGTCAAGGCTGAAGGCTTCACGGGGCAAGACGCGATGCGCACATCAGTTGCAGAGGCAATGCGCACGCTTTCCGAGAACGGCGAGGCTCTCCCCGCGACTGTCGTAGTGGATGCTACACGGTTCGAGAAGTTTGGCCGCGAGCGCGCCAACTTGCCTGCCTTGTTTGACCACGAGACGGGGGCTGTGTACCTGAATCCAGACGCTGCGTTCTGGAATGGCGACACCGCGAAGGTGCGCGCCGAAGCCTTACGCATGTTCGAGACCGGAATGTGGTCAAGCGATAGCCTCGCACACCCGGTCTTGCACGAATCCGGTCACATGAAGGCACATCGGTGGGACAGCGACAGACACGAGTCGTTGCGAAGATTGCGTCTATCCGCTGAGCAACGCACAACCATCGCGCGCGAAGTCGGTACGCGGGCGACCGTCAATCCGCAAGAGTTCGTGGCAGAGGTTTACGCCGGGCTTGCTACCGGACGCACGTACAGCGAGTCTGTGATGGAGTGGTATAATTTGTACGGAGGTTTCGATGATTAAGACCAACTCATGCGTGCGTTGTCGTCATCTGGACAACGAGAACTTGGCCGCCTTCCGGTGCACCGCATTCCCCGAGGGGATCCCCGACGCCATCGGCGACGGTGACCATCTTCACGACACCCCGTATCCCGGAGACAACGGCATCTTGTTCGAAGAGATGACGCCAGAGGAGTGGAACAAACTCCAAGTTCCACGTACCAGAACCCGGTAGACTCTCCCCCGCTCTCCCTTCCCCCTTGACATTTCGCGCAACACATCCCTCTTGCTGTGCCTATTGGACGGAACGCGAACGTGAAACGCGGCAACTCCACGGAAACCCTGCTTACGTCCGGCAGAAGAGGAAGGCAAACGCATGAAGTTCTTACAGGCACTTTTCGGATCGCACGGCAAGAGGCGCGTTGGCCGTTGGACGCTTCCCGCGAAAGCGGATGCTGCAGCCGACGACAAGGCTGCAGCGGATAAGGCCGCCGCGGACAAATCCGAGGCCGACAAGAAGGCTGCCGAAGACGCGAAAAAGACGGCGGAAGACAAGAAGCACACCGATGCCGATGTTGACCGCATCGTCAAAGAACGTCTGAAGCGCGCCGAAGAATCGGCTAACGAGAAAGCCGCCAAAGAGCGCCGTGATTCCGAAGAGAAGGCATTGGCGGAACAACAGAGGTTCAAGGAACTCTCCGAGAAGCAGACGAAAACGATCGGTGAACTTGAACCGAGAGTCGGTGCGCTGACGGGCGAGCTTGAACAGGCCAACAAGACGATTGACGCGCTCAATGAGGTCATCAAGGCCGATGTGGCCGCTGAGATCAAGGCTCTGAACCTGCCTTCGGCTACCACTGAACTTCTCGAAGGTAAGAGCGCCCTCGAACAGCGTGCGTGGCTGACCAAGCACAAAGAAGAACTGTTAAAAAGCAAGGGGCAAAGGCCCACTGGAACCCCGCCGACGCCGACTGGCGACAAGGGGGCCGGTGACAACGATCAGAAAGCCCAGGAGCGCACGGCAAGCTGGTACACCTCCAACGCGTAACTGCTGTGTGTAATGGACTGAGAAAGGAGCCGAAACATGGCTGACCTCGCACTCGCAGTAGCCGGACGGGTACACGTCGGGGAAAGTTTCATTCAAGAGACGCTTCCCGCAGGCGTTGACATCACGGCGGGCGACGTAATGACCATCGACAAGACCACGGGGAAGTTCATCCTCGCGGATGCCGACAACGACGCGAAAACATGGCCCCTGTACGTCGCCATGACGACCAAGAAAGCGGGTTTGGGTGTCACCGGGATGAAAAAGGGCGTCATGCACGGGTTCGACCTGAGCGCCCTCTCTTACGGCGACAAGGTCTTCCTGAGCGCGACACCAGGCAAACTGGCAACTCCGCGCGCAGGCGTGATTGAAACCCAGACCGTGACCATCGGCGGAACTCCGACCGGTGGCGACTTCAAGCTGGCGTTCAGAGGCGTTGAAACCGCCGCAATCGCGTTCGACGCGGCCGCCGCGACCGTGCAGACGGCTCTGCAAGCACTTGCGAGCATCGGGGCAGGCAATGCAACGGTTGCAGGCAGTGCAGGTGGACCCTACACCGTCACGTTCGCCGGCGAACTGGTGCGCGAAGCCCAGCCGCTTCTGACGTTGGCAAACAATGGCCTTACGGGCGGTACGGCCCCTGGCGTGACCATCGCCGAAGGAACCGCAGGCGTTTCGCGCATCTGCGCCGGATACGTCATCCCCGAGACGACCGTTCCGACGGGCACAAGCCCGGCAAAGTCCCTTTTCGTAGACCTGTAATCGAAGCCGCAACGAACGCTTTCGCAAAGACGTAAGCAGACCCAGGAGATAGAAGACCAATGGCCACAATACTTCACGGGTTCTCGGCCCTCAAGGATGTCTTCTCCAGTCCCGTTGTGGAGAAGATTACCGAGGTCAACGACGCAGTGACCCAAGCCATGGCGGAGCACAATCGCCAGATCGAGGCGCTGTACGGGCTGTTTTGTTCCCGCACGACGGAAAAGAAGGTGCGATTCGTCGGCGCCGCGGCCGCGAAGCTGCAATCCGCCGACGAATTCGCACGCACGCGACCCATCAAGGGCGGTTCCAAGTATGACGTTGCGTTCCCGTTGCTGTCCGCAATCGGTTCGCTCGGAAAGACCTGGGACGCCGCCCAGAAGATGACCGTCCAGCAGGCCAATAATGAGTTGGCGAACTTGTTCATGGCGGACATGCGCTGGCAGCGTGGGCAAATTGTCGCCGCGCTGTGCGCCAATGCTTCGTGGACGCACACGAACGAGGAGGACGGCGATCTGACCATCATGGGTCTGGCAAACGCCGATACGGTCGAATACCAGATCATGACCGGGGCCGACACGTCCGCGACCGATACGCACTATCTTGCGCAGTCGAGCGCGATCGACAACTCCCATGACCCGTTCCCGACCATCCGCGCCGAGCTGATGGAGCACCCGGAAAACAGCGGTGATGTCATCGCGCTTATTCCGAGCGACCTGAAGGCGTCGGTCATGGCGCTGTCGGATTTCCTTCCGATCGCCGATCCGCGCGTGAGGGCTGGAAGCGGCTCCGCGCAACTCATCGGATCGCTTGACTTCCCGATTCCGGGAGAGCTCTTCGGATATCACCAGGACAAGGTGTGGTTGGCCGAGTGGCGCGCGCTGCCGAGCAACTACATCGTGTCAGTGACGACCGAAGGCGAGCGCGCCTTGAAGATGCGCGAAGAGACCCTTCCCGCACTCCGGGGCTTCATCAAGGTTGCCGACCAGAGCGACCATCCGTTCTACAAGACGACGTACAAGCGCATCGCCGGGTATGGCGCTTGGAATCGCGTTGGCGCCACGGTCACCCGCGTTGGCAACGCTTCTTACGCTGTCCCGACCGGGTACGAGTGCCCGATGGCATAGCCTCCGTGTAGCGGGGAGGCCTTCGGGTCTCCCCGCTCATTGACCTCACCTGAAAGGAGTCGGTAATGCATCCTCGATATGTCGCACAGGGCCTTGATAGAGCCCGCAAGACCATCAGCGACGGGCTTGAAGTCGTTTGCCGCGAGCTGCATATCGCGCCGGCACAGCCTGTCCCGTTCGAACGCTACCCCGAGTTGCGCCCATTGCGCGAACTTGAGGCTATCGCAGAGCGCGTGCAGGCCGTCGCGGATGTCATTGCCCCCAACGCTTCGAAAGAACCCGAAGTGCCCGCGACTGAAGTGCTAGCCGAACAGTCATCGGAAACCTCTGGACAAACAGAAGCCTCCACGGGTGTCGAGCCAGAAGCGGCTGTGGACGTTCCACCCGTTGCGGACGATGTGAAACCCGTTGAACCGCCCGTGGCTGTAACGGGCGCACCCCAGGCCGCAAAGCAACGGCCAGGAAAGGACCTGAAGCGATGAGACTCAAATACTCCGCCCTCCTCGTCATCTGCATTACCGCGTTCGCGTGTGTCGCCGCCTTCGCGGGCTGGCGTTCCCAACAGGCCGTGCTCGACGAGTTCAAGAGCAATCCGGAGGCCGCCTTCCTGGGGCTAAACGAGGTCCTGGAAGCGAGCAACATCTACCATCCGAGCGGAGACTTCTGGAGGGCTGTCGAGATTCGTCTCGGCTGCATCACCGATGCCGATAGGGAGTGGTTTCGCGCGACCACGTTGGACCTGTATGCCAAAGCGTATGGCCAGTACTCCAATGAACGCGCCCTGGCCGTGCTTCTGCTTCGTGATACCGGACCGCCCGTTCTTACGACGAGTGGCGACTGGGCGATTACCACGATTCCTCCGACGACGCAGTAATCATGGCCGCCAAGACGACTTATACCGAGAGCGAACTGGCCCAGTACGCAAACCGCGCGCTTGGGCCTCTTTCCGCATCTGTGGGCCTCGTTCTCGCGAATGGCGACTACGCGCCTATCGTCGACGAAGCCCTGCTCGAGTATGGTGTCGTCGATGTGTCCGAAGTCTCGGGGATCGCACCAACGAAGCTGCTTCTCGCCTGCGTAAGGCTGCACCTGTGGAAGCATGTCACTAATCTGACAAACGGCAAGTTTCAGCTTGGCACTTCCGGCACGAGCTTGTCGTTGCATCAAATCAACGACCATGCCCGCGAGTCGGCCGACGCAGCGCAATCGGACGTAGACCGATTCCGCGCAGACCTTGCGTATTCAGACTCCACGGGCGCAACCGCGGGCACTCCGGTAGCTCAGATTTACAGCGTGCGGCGCCCTGACGCTCCATTCGAACGCGGGAGACACTGTCGTGACGAGTTTTCTCAGTAGCGCCGATGTCGCTGCCGTTCGCCAGTCTGCCGAAGGGCTGTTCTGGGACGAATGCGTCATCTTGCGCTACACGGCCCCTGAGCAATCCTCCGGATATCAGAAGTTCGGAGGCCACTACGGCAACTGGGATGACGAGCACGAGGAAATGGAAGTCACGACACCCTGCCAGGTCACCATCGCGACAAGCACACAGTCGGGCATGGCTGAAGGTGGGGACTGGTCGCAACTGAAGAACATGATCGGCCAGCTTCTTCTACCGGCCGGCACGTCGTTATCGAACCTAGATCGAATCAACTGGACCAAGCAGCTTGGGGATGCTCTACCCACCCCGATTCTGTTTGAGGTCATCGGGCCGCCCGCCCCCGGACTTGTCGGCATCGTGGCCAATATCCAACTGGCCCCGGGGGGATAAGCAATGGCCGACTCCCCCGTGAACATCGAGGTCAAATGGTTCGGACCTTCTGTCATGCGCAAGCTGACGGCAGTAACGTCGACCAGCAATAAAAAACTGGCCCTCATGATGGAGCGGCAGGCGAAGCTGAACATTCGTGAGCCGTTCGAGCACAAGGACGGCGAAAACCGAAGTCAGATCGACACAGGCGCAATGATCAACTCTACGCGGGCCATTCTCGCGGGCGGAGTTGATGGGGCTCTCGGCTCAGTCACCCTGCCGTATGGGGTAGACGCAATGGTCATGTCTCCCATGGAATATTCGGTCTATCAGGAGAGTATTCGCGCGT
>JBAZRU010000456.1:0-6088 GCA_041662805.1 Candidatus Hydrogenedentales bacterium
GCGGCATAACCGATGGCGAATTCGTGATCGACCTGGTCACGAAAGACCCGCAGATTTCCCAAATCACGGCGCGGTTCATCGCGAAAAAGCTCGCCAGGCATTTCTGGGGATACAATCCGCCGGCGGAACTCGTCACGGAGATCGCCGATGCGTACGCGGCTTCAGTCGGCGACATTCGCGCCATGCTCCGCGTCGTGCTCGCGGAAAAGTGGATCGCGATTGCCCCTCCCAAATTGAAGCGTCCTTTCCACTATGTCGTCTCGAGCCTGCGCGCCTTGGACGCCGATGTGACCTCCGAAGACGCCATGTGGGGCATCATGTATATCCTTAGCCTGATGGGACATCTGCCCTTCGACTGGGCCCCTCCCAACGGGTATCCCGATGCGTCCGCCTACTGGTCGGGCCTCATCCTTCCCCGGTGGCGGTTCGGGGCGATTGTGCCCTTGCAGGCAGACTATATCGGGCTGAATTTCAACGAGTATCTCGCCGACATGACGACCGATGCGTTCCTCGATCTCGTAAACGCAAAGCTCTATCGCGGCGCCATGACGGACTACGAACGCGCCGAGCTGCAGCAGTTTCTGGACGCCTATCCCGACTGGGAGTACCGCAAGCTCGAGACCATTGGCCTCGCCCTCAGTTCGCCCAGCTTCCAATGGTATTAGCGAGGAAACCAGGGACCGACGCAAGCGACGCGAAGTGGAGACGTGTGTTTCCCTGATTTCCGGACAACGAGGAGATGTAACGATGATTCGCTGTACGAGTCCAGGCTGTTCGGAGTATCGCGGCCTGAATCGCCGCCAGTTTCTCGGCGCAGGCAGCGCCGCCGTAGCCGCCACCATTGGCGCGCCCCTGTGGCTTCCGCGCGTGGCGTTCGCCGCAGAGGGCGATACCTCCCGCTATGCCCTCGTCGTCATCTTTCTGCGCGGCGGGTGCGACGGGTTGTCCATCTGCGCCCCCTATGCGGAAGACGCGTACTACACCGCGCGGCCGACCATCGCTATCCCCAGACCCGACAGCGGAAGCGCATTCGCCGCGACGGACCTCGACGGCTTCTTCGGTTTCCCCCCCGCCATGACGCCATTGAAAGGGGCCTACGACGCGGGACACCTGCTGGTCGTCCAGGCCTGCGGCTCGATGGACGATTCGCGGTCCCATTTCGATGCAATGCGCTTTATGGAGGTGGGCAAGCCGCGCGACCCATCGCTGTTTACGGGATGGGTGGGCCGGCATCTCCTGAACTCCGCGCCCGTGAATCCCTCGGCCATCCTGCGGGCCGTGGCGATCAACGATTCCCTCCAACTCTCGCTCGCGGGCAGTCCGCTTGCATTGCCAATCCCGGACCTCGAAAACTTCAGCCTCGAAGGAATCCCTGAGACGCTAGAAGACCGATTGGCGGCCCTCGGCGCCATGTACGGGCAAGGCGCCATCGAGCTGCGCGCCTCCGCGGCCAATACGCTGACTACAATGGCGTCTCTCGATGCCATCGACTTCGAAAACTACACTCCCGCGGGCGACGCCCAATATCCGGAAACGGGCTTCGGCCAAGCAATGAAGTCCGCGGCAGCACTCATCAAAGCGCAAATCGGAGTCGAGGCAATCGCCACCGATCTTGGCGGGTGGGACACGCACGATTCGCAGAATCCGCTCGACGGACACATGGCGGACATAATGAACGAGCTTTCATCGAGCCTTGGGGCGCTTCACGCCGACCTGACCGCGGGCGGCACGCTCAATTTCACTGTCGTCGTCATGTCCGAGTTCGGCAGAGTCTTCCAGGAGAATGGCAGCCGCGGCACCGATCACGGCCACGGCAACATGATGCTTGTCCTCGGCGGGGGCATCGCGGGTGGGCGCATCCTGCGCAACTGGCCCGGCCTTGCCCCCGAGAATCTCTACCAAGAGCAGGACCTGGACGTCACGATCGATTACCGGGACATCCTGGCGGAGATCATCCAGAACCGGCTCGGCAATTCCAATCTTCAGGCCGTGTTTCCAGGGTTTATACCCACATTTCGAGGCGTCACCGCGTAGACTGGAAGAGCCTTCGCAGGGTGGCGGCGCATTCGAACTCGAGTCGCGGTCCTTTCCATTTTGCCCGGTGCTTGGCGTACACTTTGAAAAAAAGCGCCAAATTCGCGACACTAGGGCCTCTGGGGGAAAGAGTGTGGAAGGAGATACCGCGTTGACACGAGCAGAACTGGCTCGCCTAATCGATCATACCCAGTTGCGTGCATATGCCACGCAGCGCGACATGAAAGAGTTGTGCGCCGTCGCCGCGCAGTGCCGATTCGCGTGCGTGTCGATCAATCCCGTCTGGACCTCCTACTGCGCCAAGCTGCTCGCAGGCAGCGGAATCGGAGTGGATCCGACCGTCGGCTTTCCGCTCGGCGCCAACACCGCCCGCATCAAAGTGGAAGAGGCGCGCGAAGCCCTCAAGAACGGCGCGACCGAGATCGACATGGTCATCAACATCGGCGCACTGAAGTCGGGCTTTCCAAATTTCGTCGAACGCGAGATCGCCGCGGTCGTCAAGGCCGTCGGGCGCGTCCCCGTCAAAGTCATCCTCGAAACCAGCTATCTGACTTCCGAAGAAAAGATCGCCGTCTGCCAAATGGCCGCGCGCTCCGGGGCTGCATACGTGAAGACCTCCACGGGCTTTGGACGCGCCGGCGCGACCGCCGAAGACGTGGCATTGATGCGGCAAGTTGTGGGAAACAATCTGGGGGTCAAGGCCGCCGGAGGTATCCGGACCTACACCGACGCAATGGCGATGATCGCCGCGGGCGCGAACCGTATCGGCACCAGCACCGGCGTCGCGATTCTGAAAGAAATGGCCGCCGAGGCGCAGGGCTTCGAATAGCGTGCTGTGCGTCCACGCGCGGATGGTCGCGGGTGGATGGTGACCCACGGACGTTTCGGCGAAACGTCCCTACCCACTGAGGCGTAACGTCCCTGCTTGAAGCGAAGATGCCTTACCCCGCGGGGTTGCCCATCATCTCGACGAACACGCGGAAGTAATCCGGGTCGAGGTCCTTGCTCATTTCGTCCTGCATGAGCCTCAACGCCTTGTACGACTCAAGGGCGGGCTTGTAGGATCGCCGTGTCGTCAACGCGTCGAAGATATCGGCGATGGTCGAAACGCGGACCAAGGGCGGAATCTTCTTGCCCAGCAAATCGTCGGGATACCCCCCGCCTCGAATCTTCTCGTGGTGGTGGCGGACCACGCTCAGCGCCAACTCGCCCAACTTATCCTGATCGCTTAACAGGTCGTATCCGTACACCGGGTGCTTGCGCATCTGCTTCCATTGCTCGTCGTTAAGTTTCCCGCGGCAATTCACGATTTCCGGATCGATCTGGCTCTTCCCGATATCGTGCAGGAGCGCGCCCTCGCCGAATTCCTCCAGGAGCTTTTGGTCCGTAAAACCGACGCGTTGCGCAAGCGACATGCTGAAAACGAACACGTTGACACTGTGGGTATAGGTGTAGTAATCATACGATACTAGTGGAAGCAGATGTTGGAATGCCGTGTGTTCCGCGGTCAGAAACTTCGTCGTTGCCGATACCAAGCTTCGGCTCCGCATGAGGAGCTCTTGAGAGCGGGGCTCCTTTAGGACATCCGAAACCAATGACTGCGCCGTCGAATACACGACTTCCGATTTGGCAGCCACGGAAACGTTCGGATCGCTGAGAATCGTATCCAGTTGTTCCTCGACGTACTTCCTATATGCCGTGTCCTGGTCCGATGGGATAAAGATGTGTTCGTGCTTGTGGTCGGCGATTCGCGCCAAGGCTTCCGAGGTGAACACGAGATTCCTGTCGCGATACAGAACGGGGGGTTGGTCTGCCGCCGTTCGAATGTAGACGTCGAATATCAGCATGGTGTCTACGCGAAGGCTCGCCACGGGAACCGTACGATACCCGTCCGCGAGATTTGTGGTGCTGGAAGTCAAGAGCATGGAATTGTGGTCCTAACCTAATACTGGTGCCTGCAAGGCTTGACTCTAGCCGTGGCTTGAACGAATGTCAACAGCCGACAACAGGAACCATTCTATTCGAAGCTTGATTCCCCACTTGATTGCCGCGCCGGACTCTGCTCTCCCGCGAAGACTATTGAGAGTATTCCATCGGCAATCGCCTCCGCCGCGTCGGGTCTTGCGAGCATTCCCGCCGCATTCGCCATTGCAGATAGCCTGCCGCTATCGCACAACAGAGTCCGCAGTGTTTCTCCCAGCTTCTCGCCCGTGCAATCCGCGTCGTGAAGAAGAACGGCCGCGCCCGCCTCTTCAAAGGCCTTCGCGTTGTGTTCCTGGTGGTTGTCCGTCGCGAACGGAAACGGGATCAACACCGACGGCTTTCTCATCACCGCAATTTCTGCCGTCGTGGAGGCCCCGGACCTGCACACCATGACATCGGCGGCCGCGCACACCGTGGCCATGTCCTGAATGAACGCGTGCGTGATGACGCGCGCCGGCGCCGCCCCTGCCGCGTCGCGCGCCCGTGCAGCGTCCGCGTTGCCCGTGGCCCAGATGAATTGCGCTTCGCTTGCGCCAAAGCTAGGCAGCATTTCGATGACCGCGTCGTTCAGGCGTCGCGCGCCCTGGCTCCCGCCGGTGATCAGCACAACAGGCACGTTCGCGTCCAACTCCAGCGCCTTGCGCGCCGCGGCTTTGTCAGACGGATTCTTGAAGGCGGCCCGCACCGGATTGCCCACGAGGGTCGCCTTGTCCTTGGGGTAGTTGCCGCGAGTCTCGGGGAAGCTCAGGAAGATGCGCGTCGCCTTAGGGGCAAGCAATCGATTCGCCACGCCCAGCAACTGGTTCTGTTCGTGAATGACGGTTGGAATCCCCATGCGCTGCGCCACCCACATCAGCGGCAGCGAGACGTAGCCGCCCACGCCAAAGACAAGTTGCGGACGAAACTTCTTGATGTAGACCCAAGCCCGAGCGAGCGACCATGCCATCTTCGCGCCAACCCACAGGCGCCGCACCGATCGCGTGCGCGGCCAGCCCTCGGCAGGTAACGAGCGAAAGGGAATGCTCATCGCCTCGCTGATGCGCTCTTCGATGGATTTCGTCCGGCCCACCCATTGAACCGCCAAGCGCGAGTCCCGCCGGTACAACTCTTCAAGCACGGCCACCGCGGGCGACGTGTGCCCGCCCGTGCCGCCGCCTGTCACCATAATGCGCATAGTCGTCCTGCTATCACGCGGCCAACGCGTGATGATACGTGTCTTCGCGTTCGTTGGCCTGTTTCCCGATATTGATGAGAATTCCTATCATCGCGAGATTGACGATCAGCGCGCTTCCTCCCGCGCTAATGAACGGGAGAACCAACCCTTTCGTCGGCAGAACCCCCGTTGTCACTCCCATATTGAAAGTCGCCTGCACGAGAATCAGCGATACAATTCCCGAGGCGAGCAACGAGCCAAACAAGTCCCGCGAGGACAAGGCTATTCGAATCGCCATCACCAGCAGCAATCCATAGAGCAGGACAAGCGCCAGAGTGCCCACGAGTCCCATCTCCTCTCCCCACACCGCAAAAATAAAGTCGGAATGCGCGTCCGGAAGATACTGCAATTTCTGTTCGCCTGCTCCCAACCCTTTACCCCAGAGCCCGCCTCGTGCGAATCCTGCCAAGGACTCGACCAGTTGAAGTCCTTTGCCCGAGCGGTACTTCCATGGGTCCCAAAATGCCAGGAGGCGCAGGACGCGATAGGGGCTCGTTACAATGAGTGCGCCCAACGCCGCCGCCGCGGGGAGACACATCATGCCAACGTGAATCCACCGCCCTCCCGCGAGAATGACCATCAGCATGCCTACAGCCACCATGATCGCCGGAGTTCCCAAGTCCTGCTCCAAAAGCACAAGCCCGGCAAATACGCCCGTGATCACCATGGGCGGCACAAATCCCCTGCCGAAACTGTGCAGGTGCTCTTGATTTTCCGAGAGTTTCACGGCCAGCAGGATCACCAGCGAGAGTTTCGCGATTTCGGACGGCTGGAATTGGAGTCCGAAGATGCTCAACCATCGGGTCCCTCCGCGCAATGGATCGCCGAGCAGCAACACCAATACGAGCAGCACGAACG
>JBAZRU010000457.1:0-6081 GCA_041662805.1 Candidatus Hydrogenedentales bacterium
GCGGGTCATGTCCCGTTACCAGCAAGGCCCCGTTGCTCACAAGTTGCGGCTTGCCTTCCACATCGACAATTACGGGCGTCTGATACGACTTGAGGTAGACGGGCTTTATGTCGGGGGTGTAGAGATCGGCCGGGCGATTATAGGTCCACACTGTTTCCCCGGTCTTCTTATTCAACGCCACCATGAACTGCTTGTCGGTGCCTTCTTGCGTGACGATGACGAAGTCCTCGAAGATAATGGGCGAGGACGCCGGTCCCTGCATGTGGTCGCAGTTCAGGTCCGTGCGACGCCACAGAACTTCGCCGGAGGACGTGTCGATGCAGGCGGTACCGAAGGTGCCGAAATGCACGTAGACGCGGCCCGCTTCCAACGCCGCGGACGGCGTGGCGTATGAGTTGATTGGATTGATGTGCTGTGGTTGCTCGACGTTGAACACGGGGATGTCATGGAGGATCTTCCCCGACTCCAGATCGACTCCGATTGCGTACAGGACGGTTCCGTCCTTCGGCGCACTGGTAAGCCAAATCTGGTTGTTGAGAACGACGGGGGTCGAGTGTCCGATATCGTGAATCTCCGTCTTCCAAACGATGTTCTCCGACTCGGACCAATGCAGCGGGAGCCCGGCGGCATCGGTTCGCCCGTCCTGCGTTGGACCGCGCCAATCGGCCCAGTCTGCCTGGGCTTGCATGGCGCAGACGCAACAGGCGGCTGCAATAATCAAGGCATATGAACGCATGGCTAACCTACCCCCTTTTTTCAAATCCGGCATCCACGCCGTGCGGACGCGGCATTGTGGTCAATGCTATCTGTCGGCGCGTACTGACTTCGCGGGCCTCAGTTAATCAGAATCCGGCGAGCGACTCAATAACGGTCTTCTCCCCGGTGGTGACAAACCTCTTGCGCAATCTCGGCATGCTTGCCTTTTCTACGATTGCCCTGACGCAATCAGCCCTTGAAACAATCGGGGAGCGCTTCTATGATGGTTGCGGAGCACTTGCCCGTGATGGTCGTGGGCAGGTCTACATAGGGGGAACCTCGGCCAGAATCTAGTCTGAGTGCTGGAGCGGAGCTTCGGTCGATCTTTCGGCAAGCAATGCATGTTGCGGCGCGTGAGCGCCAGCGCACACAGACGCACAAGGTTCCAGGCCTGGGCGCAATGCCCAGAGAGGAGTACGAGCTGTGTCACACAAGACTGACCGCCGAACGTTTGTGAAGAGTGCGCTGGCAGCGCCTGCTGCGATAGCCCTTTCCATGCAGGCGGGTGCAGAGGCTCCAGCCGGACAGGCGGCTCCGAGTACCGCCGCCGCTGCAACACTTCCCCAAGGGCGCATCGGCAACATGCAGGTCAGCCGACTCTTGCTTGGAGGCAATCTGCTAACGCACTACACGCACAGCCGCGACCTGCAGTACGTGTACAAACTCGCTGCTCACTACAACACCGACGCGAAGATCCTGGAAACTTTGGCGGTAGCGGAGCAGAACGGAATCAATACGCTCGTCATACACACGGTGCCTCACGTGCTTGACACGTTGCGGAAATACCGCTTCGAGATGGGTGGCAAGATACAACGGATCATTTGTCCGACGGCGCCCGTGGGAAACGACCTGACCGAGTACGCCAACCAAGTCAAGGCGCTCGTAGATGACGAGGTAGAGGCGGTTTATCTCTGGGGCGTCCACGCAGACAAGTTGGTCGCCGAAGGCCGGGGCGACGTGATTGCGAAGCTGGTCGGCATCGCCAAAGAACACGGCATCCCATCGGGAGTCGGCGCGCATGACCCGGCCGTCATCATGGAATGCGAGAAGAACAAGGTCCCCGCGGACTTCTACATCAAGACGTTCCACCATCATAAATATGCGACTGCACCGAAGCCGCATGAAATCACCACGCCATACAATGAGATACCGGGGTACTGGTGCCGGGACCCTCAGGAGATGATCGACTTCATGGAGACGGTCGAGAAACCCTGGATTGCCTTTAAGGTCATGGCCGCCGGGGCTATCCCGCCCGCGAGCGCATTTCAGTACGCGTTCAAGAACGGCGCCGATCATGTCCTCGCAGGCATGTTCGACTTCGAGATCGCAGAGGACGCCGGAATTGCGCGCGAGGTCCTGGCCGACATGGACAGGAAGCGTCCGTGGAGAAGCTGAGCACTCTGCCTCGTTTGCCCCGGACGTTGAGAATGGTGTCGGCACGTCCGGTGTGGTGCATATTGGCCGCGTGCCTCGTCGTACCACAGGCTTCATTTGCAGAAGAGGTGTCGCCCGCTGCTTCGAACGAGCGCGGTCCCTCGTTCTTCGCGTTGTGCATGGACACCCACGACAGCCAGAAGCGTACCCTTGAGGAACAGGCCGCGCTGTTGAAGGAACTGGGGTATGACGGCGCAGGCCATCTCTGGCTCGACGGCCTCGCCGAGCGCATCCAAACGCTTGATGCCCACGGCCTCAAGCTGTTTCAAGTCTACCTCCGCGTCAATATCAAACCGAATGCCGAGCCCTATGACCCTCGTCTGAGAGAATCCTTGGCGCTGCTGAAAGACCGCGATGTCATGCTTGCCTTGCTTATTAGCGGAGGCGCACCATCGGATCCCGCGGGCGATGCCCGGGCCGTCGAGCTCGTTCAAGAGGTCGCCGACTTGGCCGCCAAGGCGGGGGTACGCGTCGCGCTCTATCCCCATTCCGGGGATTGGCTCGAACGCGTGGAAGATGCGGTGCGCGTCGTCCAAAAGGCGGACCGCCCGAATGTCGGTGTCATGTTCAACCTGTGCCATTGGCTGAAGGTGGACGACGAGAAGAACCTGACGCCGCTGCTGACAGCCGCCATGCCCCACCTGTTCGCCGTGAGTATCCACGGCGCGGATCGCGCCACGGAGATTCGCGCGGGAACAGGCAATTGGATACAGCCGTTGGACAGCGGGACGTTCGACGTGGGCGCGCTTCTGAAAACACTGGACGGCTTGGGCTACAAGGGTCCCATCGGTCTTCAATGCTACGGCATTCCCGGCGACGCACGCGATCATCTCACGCGGTCCATGGCTGCGTGGCGACGATTCACGTCCCAAACGTCCGGCAAAGACCTACCCTAAGCCGCGTTCAGATCGCTACTCGCCCTTTGCTCCGGATGAAACCCACATGCGAATGGTGTGCAGGTCGTTTTCCGAGAGTTCCTCGGCATCCTTCGGCATCTTGGGAAGATAAATGCCTCGAATGTGGAGGACGATGGGGCTATTGTCAGGCGCGCCGGGCATGACGGCAGGTCCTGCGTAGTCGCCTCCCTTGAGAATACCGGCGTGGGTGGAGAGGTCAAGGCCAGCCTCCGCGTCTTGTCCGCGATGGCACTTGAAGCAGCGGCGTTCGAGAAGCGGGAGAACGTCATTCTTGAAGGTAATCGACGCTGCCTGGGCCGGATCGATAGGCTTGGTATGCGGGGTGTATTTCGCGTCCGAGGCCGTATCCATGCCGAATGCGGGTGGAGATGTGCTGGCTATGGGGCCGCCCTTATAGGCGCCCACGACGGCAGTCGCACCGGATACTCCGTCGACACCCACGATGGGCGTGCCTATCCCGAATCCGTAGACCAATCGTCCGCCGCTGGATCCCGCAAACGTCACAACAGCCGCCAGAGCCACGGCGTTGAGCGCCGCGAGTCCGGCAAGAAACCTCCCGCCTGAGCGCACACGGAGATGGCTAGCGACGAGAAGAATGGAAATCACGAGGGGCAGAGCCGCAATGGAGAACCCCAGTAGGCGATGGTGCGTCACGACGGTTTGGATTTCGTCGTTGGCGAGGGCCACGAGTTCCGACGCAGCGCGTTGGCCAGTGAGTGCGGCTAAAATAGCGACGAGGCTCGCGAAGAAGTAAAAGGTCGCGGAAAACAAGCGCAGGCCCGGCCATCGCTTGGGTGCAAAGAAGGCCAAGAAGACCAATGGCACCCCGAGGAGCGCAAGGCTGATGGGCAAATGCACAGAAGCCGCGTGCATGGCGTGGGAGGATTCGAGCGTTCTTGTAGTTCTGAGACTCGACGGTCGGCATTGGAACAGAATCGGGCGCCGGACTTCAACAATCGCGGAGATTCATGTTGAGAGTAGCTGCCGCAAACGCGCGACGCGTTCGTGAGGAAAGGACTCCGCGGCCTGAGAGGGCAACCATGCCATGAAGGCTGATCGTGCAGCGATTTGCCGCTCGCGCTTGAATCCCTCCTGTCGCCGGAGAATAATCCGAACACGGGCTGCCAGACCGCAACCACCGGAAGAAAGATGTATCAAGATGAGCTGCTCGCGTAGTTTAGGAGGACCTGCATGGCTGCTATGGGGAATCGCGTTCACGATGATCGCGGCAATTCCTGTCGCAGCCGACAGTGTCGCGACGCGGTCCACCACCAGTCTGGACGGTGCTTGGTCATTCCGGCTCGATCCGGACAGCGCCGGCGAATCGGAGAGGTGGTTCCAGCCCGAGGTGACTTTTGCGGATACGATTCAAGTGCCGGGGGCGTGGGACGCCCAGGGATTTGGTCCGGAAACCGACAAGTTGCGCCACAACTTCATCGGCAAAGGCTGGTACGCGCGCACCGTTGAAGTGCCCAACGACTGGCAAGGCCGCCGCGTGTTTCTCTGTTTCGGGGGCGTCTATCGAGCGGCCAAGGTGTGGATCAACGGCACTCTCGCGGGCGAGCACCTGGGGTATGTCTCCAACTTCGAATACGACATCACGCCTTATGTCCAAGCAGGCGCGCCGAATCGCGTAGTCATTCAAGTAGACTCCGAGCAGCGCTGGGAGAAGGACGCGCTGCAGGGATGCATGGACATCATTGACCACCTGTTCACGTACTGGGGCGGCATCTGGAGTCACGTATCGCTTGAGGCGCGCTCGGCGGCTTGGCTTGAGAAGCCTTTCATCGTACCGCGGACAGAGCCGGATACGGGCTGCTCGGTGGAAGGACAGATCTCCGGCGACCCCGCGCAAGCGTCTGCCGTAGCTGTTACCGTTTACGACGCGGAAGGAACACAAGTAGCTACCCAACGCGTGGAGACCACGAAAGAGGGAAGCGTCCACGTCAGCATCAGTCTGCCCGATGCGCATCTTTGGTCGCCCGAAACGCCGTACCTCTATGCAATGGAAGTCGTCCTGCTCGATGCAGCCGGTGGTGAATTGGATCGCGTACGGGATCGCTTCGGCGTTCGGGTGATCGAACTGCGAGACACGAACTTTCTGGTAAACGGAAAGGTCTATTACCTTGCGGGCTACGGTGACGATTGCGTGTACCCCAAGACGATAGCCCCACCGGCCGACAAGCAATTCTACGTGGAGCGCCTGCGTGTGGCGAAGTCCTATGGCTTCAACTTTGTGCGGCACCACAGCCATTTTGTGGCTCCCGAATACTACGAAGCCTGCGACGAAGTCGGGATGTTTGTGTCGCCAGAACTCCCCATCGCTTACCCGCGCTTCTATGACCGGGCGCAGGGGTCCGCTCTTGAGCTTTACAAGTCCGAGTGGACCGCGGCCATCAAGCGGTATCGTAACCACCCCTCGATCTTCGATTGGTGCATGGCCAACGAACAATGGGAAGGCATGCCGCGAGTGGCCCCTGATCTCTATCGCATCGCCAAAGAACTGGACCCGACCCGCCCCGTGATTGACTCGGACGGTATCTTCAATTCTGGTTTCATTGATGGCTCGAAAGACCGGCCCACGCTGGACTTCCTTCCGGTCATGTTCGACATTCTGACGACGCCGCTGGACAATCCCGGCAAGTTCGCGACTGGCAAGCCGTTGAAGCCTATGATCACCCATGAAGAAGGCAACTACGTTCACTTTCCCAGACTCGACGAAATCGAAATGTACCGCGAGAACTTCAAGCCGTTCTGGCTGACGGACTGCCGGGACCGAGTGAGTCGTGCGGGCCTGCTCGATGAAGCGCCTGCCTGGTCGCTGGCCTCGGAACGGCTGTACCTTCAATGTCACAAAAGCAATATCGAGGCGCTACGAAAGAACCCGTCCATCTCGGGCTATCACTGGTGGTTGTTGCAGCCGTGGTACGTCGGCTCGAACGGCCTTGTCCACTCGCATTTCCGCCCGCTCTCG
>JBAZRU010000458.1:0-6053 GCA_041662805.1 Candidatus Hydrogenedentales bacterium
GGGACCGGCGAGTCCCATGGGACCTTGTATTTGTTTTGCTGCTGTCCCCGCTTCAACCTTGCCCTACCCGTGTCGATCACCCTAAGATTCACGCACAACCGGAGCACAACCCATGAAACCCCACCACACCCTCGCCGTTCGTCTCTCGTTCGTGATCCTCTTTCTTGCCGCGACACTCACCGCACAGGAGCCTGCCGCCCAGCCAGCCGCACCCGCGGCCCCGCAAGCGCCCGCGCTGGAGATCATCAAGCTCGACACGCCTCGCCTCGATGCGGGCGTCCCCACGATGCAGGCGCTCAAGCAGCGCCGGTCGGAGCGCAAGCTGGCGGAGACCAAGCTGTCGAAGCAGCAACTCTCCGAAGTCCTGTGGGCCGCCGACGGCGTCAACCGCGAAGACGGTCATCGCACCGCCCCCTCGGCCATGGGGAAATTCCCAGTCGACATTTACGTGGTGCTTGAGGAAGGCGTCTATCTCTACAGCCCGGCCAAGCACGAACTTGCGCCCGTCGCGCAGGGCGATTTTCGCAAGCAGGCCGGCACGCAGGACTATGTGTACACCGCTCCGCTTAACCTCGTGTACGTCGCCGACTACGACAAGTTTGCCGATGTGAAAGACGCTACCGCCGAGAAGAAGGCGGAGTGGGCCTGCATGGAAGTCGGCAGCCAGTCCGAGAATGTCTACTTCTACTGCGCGTCCGAGGGACTCGCCACCGTCTTTCGCGTTTCGATCGACAAGGAGCAGTTCGGTAACGTGATTCAATTGCGGCCGTCGCAATCCGTTATCGCCGCACAAACGGTCGGCAACACCAAGTAGAGAGGGGCGTTCGCCCCGCACGCACTGCGAACCTTTGCCGCACACCGGGAGTGCGTCGCAGGGCATTGTTTGTTACTATGGCGGCTGACTCTAAAGAGAACGGGGGGTAACCATGAAATCGTTCCACAAGACACTGCTCTTACTTGCCGCGGTCCTGCTGGCAATCCTGCCCGCATGCGGGCCCGCGCTACCACCTGCACCGGACGCGCCTGAACCCGCGACTGCGCCCGAACCCGCTGCCGAACCCGTCGCGCAAGGACCATTCCTCGTGGAGAATGGCGTGAGCGCGTACCGGCTGGTCCTTGCATCCACGGCGAGCCCATCGGAGAAGAAGGCCGCCGAAGAGCTCCAGGCCCAATTCCAGAAGAGTACCGGCGCGCAGCTTCCGATCGAAACGGCCGACGCCGTTGGGGACAAACCGGCCATCGTGATCGGGTGCGGTCCCGCTGCGAAGGCGCTCGGCGTCGACCCGACTCCGGAATCGCTTGGCGAGCAGGGCTATGTGTTGAAGACGGTCGCCCCGCATATCGTTATCGCGGGCACGCCCATGGCCGGAACCTTGTACGGCGCGTACGACTTTCTTGAGCGCGCCCTCGACGTGCGTTGGTTCGCGCCCGGCGTGACGCGCGAAGAGCCGCATCCAAGTGTGGTGCTGCCCGCCTACGACGAATTAGTGAAGCCTGCGTTCCTGTGGCGCAACACCAGTTACGAGTGGCCCGGTGCGGACGACGCTTTCGTCGCGCGTCAACGCCGTAACAGCGGCGAGGGCGGAGCAGACAACCCCTACGGCATTCAATACAGTTTCTATGGCACGTGCCATTCGTATCTCGGATTCATTCCCACGGGTGAGTTCTTCGACACGCATCCCGAGTATTTCTCCGAAATTGGCGGCAAGCGGCTCGGTTTTGAAACGCAGCTTTGCCTGACGAATCCGGAACTGCTGGAACTCGTCACCGAGCGCATGCTTCAGCGCATGAAGGACCGGCCCGAGCTTCGCCAGTACAATTTCTCGCAGGAGGATTACTACAACTACTGCGAATGCGCGAAGTGCAAAGAGATCAACGACAAGTACAAGACGTTGGGTGGCACGCAATTCTGGTTCGTGAACCAGCTCGCGGAGCGCACCTCGAAAGTCTATCCCGACAAGCTCATCAGCACGCTCGCGTACATGTATACCGAAGAGCCTCCGGTGGACATGGTCATGCACCCGAATGTCGCCGTGTGGTTGTGCCACATGTATCCCTGCTGCGACAGCCACCCGATTGCGACGTGCCCGCTCAACGCCGAGTATAAACGCCGCGCGGAGGCATGGTCGAAGATTTGTTCGCATCTGTATATGTGGCACTACATCGTCGACTTTGCCCATTACTTCAACCCGTTCCCGAACTTCCGTTCGATGGCCGCGGACATGCGCTTCTACAAGAGCATCGGCGTCGAAGGGATTTATCAGCAAGGCATGGGGCACAGCGGCGGCGGCGGCGAATTCAGCCTGTTGCGCCCGTACTACGGTATGAAGTTGTTGTGGAACCCCGACCAGGATCCGCAGGCGATCATCGACGAGTTCCTCAAGGGCTACTACGGCGCGGCCGCGGACCCCATCGGACGATACATCGCGCTGATCAACGACAAGGTGGAAAAGGACAATGTTCACATCCACCTCTATGTGAACCCCGCTCAAGGCCACTTCCCGGACGACATTCTGGCGAAGGCCGACGAGTTGTTTAACGAGGCGGAAGCCGCCGTGGCACAGGACGCCGAGCTGCTCGAACGCGTGAAGGTGGCGCGCATGCCGCTGACGTATGCGCGCGTGTTCCCGCGCAACGGATACCGCGTCGAAGTGGGGCAGCCCGATGCCAACGGACTGCGCCAGGATAAGCTGATCTTCAATGACCCGCTCGCCAAGATGGCGGAGGTGCAGGAATTCATCGGGCGGATGAAGGCGCACGGTTTCGCGAACATTCGCGAGTGGGGCGGCGATCCGCAGCAGATTGCTCTTTGGCCGATGATCTTCGGAAACCCGATGAACATCCCCGTCATCGAGAACGCTCACCTTGCCGTGACCGTCGTGCCGGTGCTGGGCGGACGCGCGCTCATGATCACGGACAAGAAGTCGGGGCAATGCGTCACGGCCTATAACACGACGAAGAGTCTGTTCTTCCCGTTCTGTGGCGGCGAGGAGCCGCGTCTTGGCGGGCTGTTCGCGGCGAACATGATCGGCAACATGCTGCCGTTCGCGGTTGCCGAGCATACGCCGACAGGCATCACGCTGACGGCCAACGGCGGCGGGTTCGATATCGTCCGCAAGATGACGCTGTCCGCGGACGCCCCGGTGCTGACCATCGAGACTACGGTTACCAACACCACGGACAAGCCGCACGAAGCGCGGATGCGCAGCCATCTCGATCTTGACTTGGGCGTTATCGAACAAACCAAGGTCTCCTTTACGGCGCGAAGCGGCGAACTGATTGAAAAGGACATGACGTCCATCCTCGCCAATCTTCGCGAAGGCGAGCGCTTCACCGATCAGCGCACCCCAAAGAGCGAATGGACGCTGTCCGGTACGAAGGGCGTTTCGATTACGCAACGGTTCAATCCGGATGCGACCGAGTTTACGTGGATCTACGCGTATCCCGCCGACCTGAGCGACCTCGAAGTCGAGGTCCAGGACACGCCCGTCATGGTCGAGCCTGGCCAGAGCCATACGTTTAAGTTGGAGTACGAGATCAAATAGCAGACTTCGCGCGAGACACCTGAAAACGTTTCCGGGGACTGCGGGTCAGAAGACCGCAGTCCCCGGTTGTGTTGAATGTGACGCTGTCCTTCGCCCTTCGGCGGACCGGGTCTGTTACTATAGCGAACGGATTTCCAAGAACGGGGGGTGACCATGAAATCGTTCCGAAAGTTACTACCGATGCTTGCAGCGGTCCTGGTGGCAATCCTGCCGGCATGTGGACCCGCGCAACTACCGGCACCGCAAGAGCAACTGCCTGCGCCGGCCACTTCCGAACCGGTGCCCGAATCCGCTACCCAAGGCCCATTCCTCGTCGAGAATGGCGTGAGCGCGTACCGGCTGATCCTTGCATCCACGGCGAGCCCGTCGGAGAAGAAGGCCGCCGAGGAGCTTCAGGCCCAGTTTCAGAGGAGCACCGGCGCGCTGCTGCCCATTGAAACGTCCGACACTGTCGGCGATGTGCCCGCCATCGTGCTGGGGTGCGGTTCCGCCGCGAAAGCCCTCGGCGTCGACCCCAGCCCCGAATCGTTGGGCGAACAAGGCTACGTGTTGAAGACGGTGGCCCCGCATGTTGTCATCGCGGGCACCCCCGTGGCGGGCACCTTGTACGGCGCATACGACTTTCTTGAGCGCGCCCTCGGCGTCCGCTGGTTCGCACCCGGCGTTACGCGCGAAGAGCCACACCCAACCGTTGCGTTGCCCACCTACGACGAGTTGGCGAAGCCCGCCTTCCTGTGGCGATACACCGACTCTGCATTCCCCGGCGCGGATGAAGCATTCAACACACGCCTGCGCGGCAATAACGGCAGTGGAGGCGCGGACAATCCCTTCGGTACGCAATACAGCTTCCACGGCATTTGCCACTCCTCACTTGGATTCATCCCCACGGCTGAGTTCTTTGCCACGCATCCCGAGTACTTCTCCGAGATCGGCGGCAAACGCATTGCATTCGAGACGCAACTTTGTCTGACGAATCCGGAGGTTCTCGACATCGTCACCGAACGCATGCTCCAACGCATGAAGGATAGCCCTCAATCCCGCCAGTACAACTTCTCGCAAGAGGACTACTACAACTATTGCGAATGCGCGAAGTGCACGGAGATCAACGAGAAGTACAAGACGTTTGGCGGCACCCAGTTCTGGTTCGTCAACCAAATCGCCGAACGCACCTCGAAGGTCTACCCGGACAAGCTCATCGGCACCCTCGCGTACACCTACACCGAAGAGCCGCCTTTGGACATGGTCATGCACCCCAACGTCGCCGTGTGGTTGTGCCACATGTATCCCTGCTGCGACAGCCATCCCATCGCAACCTGTCCTTTGAACGCCGATTTCAAGGGTCGCGCGGAAGCATGGTCGAAGATTTGCTCGCATCTGTATATGTGGCACTACATCGTCGATTTTGCCCACTACTACAATCCCTTCCCAAACTTCCGTTCCATGGTTGCCGACATGCGCTTCTACAAGGGCATCGGTGTTGAAGGCGTCTTTCTGGAGGGGATGCCGAGCGGAGGCGGAGGCGGCGAGTTCAGCGTGCTCCGCCCGTACTACGGCATGAAGTTGATCTGGAATCCCGATCAGGATCCACAGGCCATCATCGACGAGTTTCTTGAGAGCTACTACGGCGCGGCGGCGGACCCTATCGCTCGCTACATTGCGCTGATCAACGACAAAGTCGAAAAGGACAACGTCCACATCCACCTCTATGTGAACCCGGCCCAGGGCCATTTCCCAGACGATATTCTGGCGAAGGCCGACGCGTTGTTTAACGAGGCGGAAGCCGCCGTGGCGCAAGACCCCGAGCTGTTAGAGCGCGTGAAGGTGGCGCGCATGCCGCTCACCTACGCCCGCGTGTTCCCGCGCAACGGCTACCGCATCGAAACGGGACAACCCGACGCGAACGGACTGCGCCAGGACACGCTTATCTTCAACGAGCCCCTCGCGAAAATGCCCGAGGTGCAAGAATTCATCCAACGGACCAAGACGCACGGATTCCAGGTTATTCGCGAATGGGGTGGCGATCCGGGGCAGATAGCCCTTTGGCCGATGATCTTCGGTACGCCGATGAGTATCCCGGTGATCGAGAATGAACAGCTCGCGGTTGACGTGGTGCCCGTGCTGGGTGGACGTGCGCTCACAATCACGGACAAGAAGTCCGGGCAATGCGTGACCGCATTCAACGTGGCCAAGAATCTGTTCTTCCCGTTCTCCGGCGGCGAGGAGCCGCGCATCGGCGGACTATTCGCGGCGCATATGATCGGCAACATGCTGCCGTTCGCGGTCGGGGAGCGCACATCGTCGGCGATTACGCTCACGGCCAACGGAGGCGGGTTCGATATCGTCCGAAAGATGTCGCTCGCCGCGGACGCCCCGGTGCTGACCGTCGAGACTACGGTCACCAACGCCACCGACAAACCGCTCGAAGCGCGCATGCGCAGTCATGTAGACCTGGACCTCGGCCCCATCGCGCAGTCGACCGTGGCGTTCACGGCCCGCGGCGGCGAACAG
>JBAZRU010000459.1:0-6048 GCA_041662805.1 Candidatus Hydrogenedentales bacterium
GTATGAATTCGATCTCGAGGACGCGTTGAATCCGGAATCGTGGCGCATCGTGCCCGGTTCCCTCGGAATGAACGACGGCACGGCCGCCATTCGCGACGGCGGCTGCACGGCGGATTCCTGGGCGGTCTCGGCCTTCGGCAACGACCTATGGGCCACGTCGTGCGAGTGGAGCGTCTCCGAACAAAAGAACTACCTCTTAGCACATCGCGTACCCACCGATGGCGTCAATCTGTTCAAAGGTGGCAACACCTTCCGCTACAGCGCGGTCATGGTAGAGAAGTTTTGCGAAGTCGTACCCGTCATCGAATACGCCGTGGGAAAGGAATGCGCCTTCGAAATGACCTTCACGGGAGCGGGCAAAGAGGCCTACGGCTTCCTGATGTTGGCGCCCACCAATGTTCCCGCATCCAAGAAGAGTATGTGCTTGGAAGTCTCGCCTGCGGGGTCACGGCTTGTGGCGTACAAGGACGATGCAACGCCGATTCCTTTGACTCCTTACACGCCACCTGTTTGGGAATCGGGTAAGGCGACCAAGATGAAGCTTGTGCGGCGTGGTGAGGAACTGACCGGGTATGTCAATGACATCGCAGTCGGTCCCTTTGCCGTGACCGATCCCGAAATGGTCACGTGGCTTCAGGAACCGTTGCGGTTCAAGCTTTACGGCTGGCAAGGCGGATCGTACACGATCTCGGAAGCCGTCCTTACGGATGGGCACTCGTGACGCCGGCTTCCAGCCGGCATGGACGCGCGCAAGCGCAGGTGCCACAAGGACGAATACGTTTCGGAGGGCGGGTTTTCTAACCCGCCGCCCTCACCAACCAAATGCTGAATTGAATGGCGGGTTAGAAAACCCGCCCTCCGAAAGCGGTTGCCCCAAGCGTAACGTAAACCGCAGCCTTTGCGTCATACAAAGGCTGCGGGTAAACCAACAGGCTATACCTTACATGCGCCAGGCTCATCGAGCCAGGCGCTACCGCACCAACGCCGCGGCGTCGAGCTACTGCACCAACGGCGCGGCATCGAGCTCCACGATCACCGTCGTCATTGCGTCGTCCGGCAAGGTTTCGGGAAGCGCGATTGTCTTCGCCGTATTGTCGACAACCAATTCCGCACCGCCCTTCAGGAACGTCGCCTTTTGAATGGTGTTTTGCAGACCCGGTAGCTGGATGGGCGCCTCGGGACGCTTGTCCAGGAAAATGTAGAGCCGGTTGCCTTTCGTCGTGCACTTGCCTACTGGCAGCGCCTTGAACGGCGAAGCTGTCGTGTCGTAGATGGCATCGCTGTTGACCGCCATCCATGCGCCGATGCCCTTCATCCGCTCAACCAGAACTTCAGGTATTACGCCGTCTGCATTCGGCCCAACGTTGAGCAGCAGGTTTCCGCCCCGGCTCACCACGTCGACAAGAATACCGACGAGTTCCGCCGTGCTCTTGAATTTCGTGTCCTTGACCGAATACTGCCAGAAGTCGCCAATCGTCATGCAGGCTTCCCACGGATACGGCTTCTCGCGCTCGAACCCCATCGCGACGTTCATCTCCGACGGTTGCTCGCGCGTGTAGAAATCGGAGAGCTTCGTCACGCCCCGCTCGCCCAAGCCGATACGGTCGTTGACGAGCGCGGAGGGCTGCAATTCGCGGATCATGTTCACGAGTTCCGGAGCTTTCCACGTGGCCGCCGGAAAGTCCCACTCGCCGTCGAACCAAACACAATCGATGGGGCCGTAGTTCGTGCACAATTCACGGACTTGAGGGAACATGAATTCGTCCACGAACTTCGGAAGATTCGCGCTGTAATTCGCCTCGTGCCAATCCAATATCGAATAGTAGAAGCCTACCTTGAGGCCCGCCGCACGCGCCGCGTCTGCGAACGCGCGCACATAATCTGTCTTCGGAGCCATATCCACCGAATCGTACGTGGTCACCTTGGTGTCGTACAGGGTGTATCCGTCGTGATGTTTGGACGTGAGGATTACGTACTTCGCACCTGCCGTTTTCGCGACCTCCATCCACTTCGCCGCGTCGAAGGACTTTGCGTTGAACTGCTGCGCGTATACCTCGAAGTCTTTGCTCAGCGCCGGATTACCCTTGATGTCAAAGTAGTCGAACTTCGCGTTGGGGTCGCTTCCATGAACGGCAAAGGGGCCCCAATGCACAAACATGCCGAACTTCGCGTTGCGGAACCATTCCTGCCGCTTTGCCTTCGCGTCGGCGCTAACGCGCGCGCGATATCCCGGCATGTCGCCCGCGTCGCGCGTGCCCTCGCTGGGGAACCACGCCTTCAGAAAGTCCGGCAGCGTGCCCGGATACATTACGCGTTTAATGTTCATCCACGTCAATTGGTCGCCCACTGCGTAGTAGAGATACGTCTTCCCTTCAAACTCCACCAAATCCGGATCGGAGGCGTTGATGCTGTCGTCAATCTTCTTCGGAGAGAGAACGGGGTTAAGGGGGCTGCGGTACCACGTCTTCAAGTCAGCCGAGCGTGAAACATACGTCTCGAAGAAATGACGCGGCGCACGATGTTCCAGGTAGAACACGTAGTAGAAGCCATCCGAATACCGTATCGTCGGGCATGCGGTATACCGATCCGTGCCGAAGGTCGCGTCCGGCAGCTTCGTCCACGTTTCGAGGTCCTTCGACTGCGCGAACTTGACGGTAAACGCGGGATACGCGGGGTCGTTGCTCTCATACGCTAACACGTAGCCATCGGGGCCTAGGCAGAGCGAACTGTTGAACAGATGCTCGCTCGCCTCTTGGGCAATGGCGACCTTTTCCGTCCACGTCTTAAGGTCAGTCGATGTAAAGATCGTGACATCATTCCAATTGCTCTCCGCAAATCGCGAGGCCGTGACGACCACGGTGTCGTTTAGGACTTGGGCGCTGGCGAGACTGTAGCCCGTGCCCAATCGCGCCAACTCCTCCCCCGTTTCCACGTCGCTGATGGAGAGCGAGTAGTCCGCGCTCGTGCCGCCGCTCGCGGGGCGATGGCACACAAATACACACAGACGCCCCTTCCACACCAACGGCGACACCTCGCACACGTCGCGCATGATCAGGGTTTCGTCCTGCAACGGCGGCCGGGGATCGGGCACGGCGGGCATGGAGATCTCGTCGAAGACTTCCACCGGCCAACTCACCAACCGGAACATGCCCTTGGGCGTTTCTTGCGTCCACTGCACGTATGCGTTCACCGCGCCCTTCGTTGTGAATCCGATATCTCCAGCGCTTTCCTTATCCACCTTCACACCGAAGATTTTGTAGCCCATCAAGGTGCAGTCTTGAAAGTCCACGTGCACGTACTTGCCGTTTTGTACGCTCTGAATCACGCCATCCGTTGGCGTGCCCGCGGGCTGCGAGAAATTCAGCGCGATGAAGCGGCAGCGGTTGGCCTGAATTCGCATATATGTATGGAATCCGTAGTTTCCGCCTTTCATCGCGCACTGCGGGCTAATCATCGTGCAGTCCTCGACGATGACGTCCGGGCGGTCGGGCATGGAAGGATTCTCGATGCGGATGTACAGCCCCGCCGTGTCGCCCCATTCATCGAGCGACCACAGTTTGCAGCGCCGGAACGTGATCGGCTCGTCGTAGCGGGACAGGCAATTTCCCACGCCGCCGCCGAACGCCCGCCCGATGCTCACGCAGTCTTCAACGATGATCGTAAATGGCTCGACGCGGTTTGTGGTGTCCCAGAAGAGACCGGCGTCGGCGCCCGTCGCGTACAAGTTGCGCAGTATCCAGCGATCCCAGATGATTGAGGAAAAGGTTGGATCCTTGTGCTCGGCACTCCAGCCCTGTGCCGTCGCGCGGATCGTGCTCCACCAGTCATAGCTCTTGAAGCCTTTGGACGCATCTCCCGAATCGATCACCACACGGCCTTGTGTCCCTGATCCGAAGCGGCCGTCCGTATCGCCAATCAGCAGATTGTACGAACCCTCCGCACCCGGGTAGGAGACGGAGAGGTTCGCTTCCATGTAGGTATCCGGACGCACGATCACGCGGTGTCCGCCTTTGGCATCGGGCACATGTTCAAGCGCCGCCTGTATGGTCGAAAACGCGGTTGCCCACGACAGTCCGTCACTGTTGTCGCCCTGCTTCGACACAAACAGCGTCGCGCCTTTGTTTCCCGAATAATCCGATGCGCCTGGATCCCACGGCGCGGCGTACGCGCATACGAATGCCCCCGAAGCGATGTACATCGCGAGACACACCAGAACCACCCAGATTCCACGCATTCTCAACTTCATCATTCTCCTCCCCAAGACTTGACCTATTCGTGCCGGTCCGTGACCGTCAGTGCAAGTCCGTGTTCATCCAATCCGAATTCGATCACTTCTCAGGATACACATACTTCCCTTCGCGCGCATTGAACTGAATCATCGGGACTCCCTCGGGGAAGTAGCTTTCGAAGCACTGCTTCAACGGCCCCGGATACATTGCCACGCGTATCGTACCCCAGGTCTGCTGGTCGCCTGTTGCGTAGTATATGTAGGTATTCCCTTCGTACTCGAAAAGGTCTGCGTCCGTGTTGTTGATTCCCTCGCCGGGAACCGGATCCAGCATCGGGTATTTTGTGGGCGATAGTTCCCAGGTAGCGAGGTCTTTCGAGCGCGCCACGACCGTCACATACTTGGTTTCGGGTAATTGGTACTCATACCACGTTCCGGGGCCTTGCCACCGCCAGGCGCCGTAGACGCAATAGTAATAGGGCGCGAAGTAGCGAAGCGTGGGATTGGCGCAAGCGCACTTCTCCGTTGTGTCGGAGAACTGAATCCCTTCGACTTCTTCCCATTTCGACAGGTCTTTCGAGCGCGCGAATCGGAACGACCATTGCACGGGGGCATTCGACTCAAACGCCATTACGTAGCCCTGGTCGTCCTTGCACACGTTTGCATTGAACAAGTGCTCTCCCGGTTTGCGCGGGATGGCCAGTTCTTTCTTCCACTCTTTCAGGTCGGTCGACCAGAAGCGGTAGATGTCGTGCGTCCAATCGTCGTCGGTGTTTTCCGTCGCGAAGACGTTGAGCTCGTCTCCGTTGACGTAGGCGCTGACAAAGGAGAACGTGTCGCCAAACTTGGCGATTTCGTTTCCGGTAACCATGTCCTGGATGAAGAGGTAGAAGCCCGCGGCCTTCGTATTTCCGCGCACGTTCTGAACAAGCAGCGGCTTACCCTTGTACACAATCGGGGTGTTCTCCATCCGCGGCCCCGGAAACGCGAATGGCACTTTCACCAGCGGTGGATTCGGAATTGCATGAGGGTTGGCGATAACGCCCTCGCCAGCGCTTGCCGACAGCGCGGTAGCTAGAAAGAGGAACGCAAGGGTTGTGAGTTTTGCTTGCATGTTAGGAGAAGCCCCCGATGGTTGGCTTTGCTTGAAGGGAAAAGAAGGAGAAAGGATCTATAGGACTTATAGGTCTTATTGGTCCTATAGGATCAATGTGGACTGCAAGAACTATGGAGAACTTAGAGTAAATCATCGTGGTTTGGGTGGCGCAACGCCGTAGAAAACATCCACAGGGAAGAGCGCCAAACGCTCAAACCCCGCCGGGGTCTCTTGCTGAAACTGCACGTAGGCCTCGTTTTGGCCCTTCAGCGTGTAGGTAAACATGTCGTTGTCTTTTGCGCCGAAGACTTTGAAGCCCATGCAGAAGCAGTCCTCCAACTCGACATTCAGAAACTTCCCCAGCAGATCGCTGTAGACGATCCCTGTTGCCGGGGTGCCGTGCGGCTGCGAGAAATTGAGCACAATTAGCTTCGAGCGCACGAATCGCACGTTAGAGTAGCCCTCGAACCCAGGATACCCGACTTGGAGGGCGTTGTCGGTTCCCACCAAGGTACAGTCTTCAAAGATGGCATCAAACGAAGCGGGCATGGCCGTGTTGTGCGCACGCACATAGGCGGCTCCCGCGTCGCCCCAGGTGTCGAGGCACATGAAGTACGAGCGACGGAACACCACCGGTTCATCCGGGCGATTCACGTGCCCCATCACGCACGCGCCCGCAAAGCGCCCTACGCCCACGCAGTCTTCTGCGATGGCCGTGAATTCG
>JBAZRU010000460.1:0-6045 GCA_041662805.1 Candidatus Hydrogenedentales bacterium
CACTTCGGTAAACCTCCAATGGTCACGCGGCTTGGCCACTGACCCGCTGAAAGGGATGTATCCTCGAAGCGGAGAGCACTCTTGCCTGATCCGTCCACGACGGTCACGGCAATCAGGCGAGGCTTCCCGTTGTCGTTGTCGGAGTTGCCGGAAGACTGCCCCGCTTCCGGAATCCGTTCAGGAAAGCGAATCCAAATCAAATCCCGTTCGGGTCCGCCCAGCACGTCGCCCAAGGAAGGGCCTCCCTCGATACCACCGATAACACGAAACGCGTCGCGCGTCTCGAATGTCAGACGCTCGAAGGGGAGAGTCTCTGCGTGAAGCGCGCAGGAGAAGAATGCGGCCGCAAAGAGGACTCCATGGACGCGCCACGCAATTGTCCTACACACGTGCTGATTCCCCCCAGGGCCACTCAGAAAATCCAATGGGTGGAGTCTAGAGTAATAGTAGCGGTAAGCGGCGTCAAATCGTGTGCGATGTTGCCGCGGTCATAGGCGAGATGGAATCATGCCCTTTCGATTGAGACATCAGGACGGGAAATCTTGACAACCGAGGCCTGCTGCAAGAGAATGCGGAGGGATTGCCGGGGGTGCACCGATTCCTCTTTCGCTCACGGCGGTCGCTGGGGATGCGTTTCGTTTGAGGCGGGTGGAAAACCAAACAGGATGAGTCACCTATGAAGAAGCCAGTCAACACAACTTCCGATGGACCGGTGAGCGGCAAACCCGTTTCCCGGCGCGAGTTTCTGAAATCCACGTCAGCGGCGGGCGCAGGTTTGTTGATATTGCCCAGCGGCACGTTCTTGGGCGCCGATGCGCCGAGCAACAAGTTGAACGTCGCGATGATCGGTGCGCATGGGAGGGCGACGGCGCACTATCAGGCCATCGGAGACGAGAACGTGGTGGCCTTGTGCGACGTCGATGAGGAACACCTTGCGCTTGCGGCAGAGGTCTTTCCGAATGCCAAGCGTTATGTGGATTGGAGGGAGTGTCTTGAGCAGAAGGACCTGGATGCGGTGCTCTGTTGCACGACCGATCATACCCATGCGTTCGTGACGAATTGGGCGATGAATCGGGGCTTGCACGTATATTGCGAGAAGCCGATGGCCAACAGCGTGGAAGAGGCGCGGACCGTGCGTGCGAAGTACCTGGCGAACAAGGACAAATTGGCCACGCAAGTCGGCATGCAGCGTCACGCCCATGAGAATTTCAACCGCGTCAGCGAGTTGATTCGGGACGGGGCGGTGGGCGAGTTGCAGGAAGTGCACGTGTGGGGAAACCGGCAGATACCGAAGCCCGGGTACTTGCCCGCGGCAGGAGAGCCGCCGAAGTCGCTTCACTACGATTTATGGATCGGGCCGTCGCCATTCCACCCTTACAATCCCGGCTACTTCGCCGGAGATACCGGCGCGAACTGCTTGTCGTGGAACATGTATTGGGACTTCGGCAGCGGGCAGGTCGGCGACATGGGCAGCCATACGATGGACATCGCGTGGGCCGCGATCGATGCGGGGTTGCCGACCTCCGTGGAGGCCACGGGCGATCCGTTCAATCCCGAGGTCACGCCGGTCATGATGGCCGCGACGTTCGAGCATCCGGCGAATTCGTGGCGTCCCGCCATCAAAGTGATTTGGCATCAGGGCGGCTCGATGCCGGAGACGCCGCGCGCGTATGTGGACCTGAACAAGATCGACCACGGCGCGATGTTCAAGGGATCGAAGGGGCATCTCGTTTCCACCTTCGAAGGACGCATCCTTCTCCCCGAAGGTGACGCAGCCGACATGACGTACTATAAGGCGCGAACGAATGAGACGGTCTTCCCACCGCTTGGCCATTTCCAAAAGGAATGGACCAACGCCTGCAAGGGTTCGCTGAAGACGACGTGCAATTTCGAGTATAGCGGCAACATGATCGAGCAGCTTCTGTTGGGACACGTTGCCTATCGTGTTGGAGCGAAGATTGAATACGACGGCGCGACCGGCCGTGTCACGAACAATCCCGAAGCTGATGCCCTGCTGAAACGCAAGTACAGAGAGGGATGGGCTCTGGAAGGATAAGATCCCAAGGATTTCCCTTGATTGTTGTGAACATCGGGGGGCATTCCATCCAATCCAATTGGGGCGGATGCCGAGTGCCCCCACTTTTTTGCGCCTGGCCCCATCTGGCGCAAAATGCCAAACGGCTACTGAATGGGGATTCCCCAGAAGAGCAGCCAATTGGCTGCCTGCTGCAAAACCATGATGGGTTTGTCCAGGTATCGGCTGACGAAGAATATTGCGATGAGAATCCCGAACGGGCCGATTTGGTCCAGCATCTTCTGCCCGCTTTCGGGGAGGAAGTAATAGAGCACGTGACCACCGTCCAGCGGAGGCACGGGGATTAAGTTGAAGAGCATAAGGATAAGGTTCAAGAGAATCATCAGCCCGGCAAGCAGGTAGAAAATCGAATCCAGGACAGGGGCTACTCCAAAGATGATGAATGCGACGCGCATGAGGAATATCGTCAGCAGTGCAAGCATCAGGTTGGATAGAGGCCCCGCGATGGCAATCAACACGGGGTCGCGTCGCGGATTGTGGAGATTCCGCGGATTGAACGGAACTGGCTTGGCCCACCCGAACAGGAACGGGATACCGGTAAACAGCATGAGAAGAGGCATAACCACCGTGCCGATGGGGTCGATGTGCGGAATGGGATTCAACGTGACGCGCCCCAACAGGCGTGCCGAGGGATCTCCACATCGGTCGGCCATAGCGGCGTGCGCAGCCTCATGCACGGATAGGGAGAATATGAGACATACAAACATTAGGACCTTGTCGATTGGAAACTCGGTTGGCACAAGCAACTCCTTCTTCTGAAGAAACGGCACGCAGTATAGGGGCATGAGCTGAGGAGGTCAAAAACGAAACGGCCAATACGTCAGGCGTGACTTGGTGTAGAATGAATGCTGGACCTAGCGCGCTCTCATGTGAATGGAGCGGGTCGTCAGAATGAGTGATGCTGGGGGCATCTCACAATCGAATAGGGGGACAACCAAATGGAACGGCGCACTTTTCTGCAATGTGGCGGACTCTGTGGAGTTGGGCTTACTGGACTCGGTTCCGTCGCTCTGGCGCAAGTGACATCCAGCGAAACCGCAGCCGGGGATGCGCAGGCGCCGCTTACCGTCCGGCCATATCAGCTTCTATGTGCGGTGTGTTCGCTCGGCGAAGAGGGCGAAAGCTCAACGGAGCAATACAAGAAAGGCCGGCAGATACTGGACGCCGTCCGGAAGAACCCGGACGTTCCTATGGCGCTCGAATGCAGCGCCGGCGCGCTATACTCCTATCAGGATTCGGGCACGGATGAGGACACTCCAGAAAGTGAAGAGTTCAATCGAAAGCGCGATCTAGACGTTCTCCAAATCCTGGGCTTTGCGCCCGGCGTCACAATGCCCGCCCGCGCGATCTTCAAAACGCTCTTCATGGGCGTATCGACGGTGTCCGATATCTGCGCATATGACGCGGTGACCAGCGCAGCATGGAAAGGCTGCCCGAAAGCGGCGACCGCCAATTACGAACGCGGCCACGAAAAGGGAATCGAAGCAATCGTTGCGCCCAGGGCCGAAGCGGAAATGGCCGAGGAAAAGAAGAAGTCGCTCGAAGCGCTGAATGCAGCGGAGGAAGTCACGGTTCGCCCGCACATCTTGGTCTTAGCGGTGTGTCAATACGGAGAGGGACTACGGCCCCCCTACAAGGAGGACAATCTCCCCGAATTGCTGCAATTGATTCTCACGAAGAAGCCCGACCTCAAGATCAAGTTGGTGCGAGGGGCTGACTGGATGATGTGCGCCCCTTGCCCCGGCCGTATTCCGCACCTCAACTCATGCTCTCACGTCTGGGGGAACGGCGAGTTGGACAGCCAGAAGCGCGACCTGGATTTGCTGCAGAAGCTCGGCCTTCAATTTGGAAGCACCATGAAGGCGCGGGAACTCTATCGGCTTATCTTCGAGCGAATCGAGACGTCACATGGCATCCCTGAGATCTGTATCAAGTACAACAGCCAGCCATCGGTCTGGTGGGACGAGTGTTCCGGACACCTCTACCAAGCCAATCCCCGAGCGAAATACGAGAAGGGCAAGAGAGAACTGATGGCGAAGCTCAAGTTCACAAACGACGCCGGCGAGCAGGCCACGACGTAGGATTGCGGCTCTGAATACTCGACGACGTAATCAGAATCGGTCGAAGCGCCAGACATAGGGGCTACGTTTGGGGAAGATGGCGGTGAACAGAGCGCGTGCAGGTGAAGACAAAATGCAGCGGCGTTCTTCGAGCAAATCCAGTGGGTGTCGATACCCCGTAAGCAGGTGAATGAGGTCCGCTTGGCGCAGGGCGATCTTGCCGGTCGCGGCGGCATTCGCGATGTCCAACGCGCCGCGGTTCGCGCGTATGCGGTAGGGCGTGCCATCCACAACGAGCGTGAGTTCGGTGCGCAGCTCGTAAGCAGGCGATTGGAGCAGGCGGCTCTCCCATTCGGGAATCATGGATTCCAAGGTCTCGCCGATGCTGATGCAGGCCATCATGCCGCCGGTGTCGCGCTCGACACGCATCTCGTGAGTGGATGGGAACGCAAGCATGAAGCGGCCAAGCGGATGTTGCGGGGGCACGTGAAGGCGAATGCGGGATAGCGAATGCTCGTCGGCGATGTCGCCCGCGGCCCGGATAATCGCGGCGCATAACCCCGTCTCTTCGACTCCTGCCTCGAACACGCTGAGGTGGTCGCCGTCGGGCACCGCCAGCAAGTACGCAACGGCGCGCCCTTGGTCGTCCTTGAGCACACGCCACCCCTCCCACCGGGCCCACTTGTTGCGCAGATGGGCCCCGGACCTCAAGAGGGAACACGAGGTATCCGCGTCGTTTGCAGCGTGCAGCTTCTGTAACACGGGCACGTCGCCGGGTTTGGCGTGGGTGACTTTGAAGGGGTTCTCGAAGGTGAGCGCCTCAAAGGTGTCCACCAGGATCGAATAGTCGGCCATGGTGGTCGCGAAACCGAAGCGTTGGTAGAAATCGGGCGCGCCAAACAGCATGGCAACGTGATAGCTGTGTTGACGCATGTACGAGAGCGTGTCGCGAATCAGAAGGGCGCTGGTCCCCTTTCGGCGGTGATGCGGAGCGGTGGTAATCCAGCCCATCCCCCCCATCTTCAGCCGCGCTTCTCCGATACGTATCGTCTCCGTAGTCATCCGTAGCGCCGCGATGATCTCGTTGCGAAGCACGGCGATGCGCGTGTGCTCACGCTCATACCCGGGGTAGCGCAGCGCAAGAGCCTCGAACCAGCGGAGTTCCGGCGTATCGCCCTGAATATGCACCCGCGCCATCAGGTCGACGGCTTTGCGAAGCTCTTCCGTCGACTCAACCGGCTTTATCGCGACTTTCGCGGACATCGTACTATCCGGCGGCGCGGGCCGTTCCGCGCAAACGGCGCCGTTGAAAGCGTCGTTCAGGGATACGTGCATCACACATGTTGGCACTCGGCTTCCGGCAACTCCTGATTGGCGAGTTGGCCGAACCGGTTGGCGATGGCGAGCGCCGGGTCAAGCGGCACATCGACCGGAGCCACACTCGTGGGAATGGAGATCATGGGAGCGGGCCTCAGCGATTTGCCGCGGAACTCCGGCAGCCACTCCTTCTCGGCTTCGATCATGGCAGCGGTCATTTCGCGAATCTCTCGTAACGTGCAACAGGCGGCAGTCAGGGGATCCATGGCGATGGACTGCATGGCGTATTCCGGATCGCCCGTGAAGGCGGCCTCGACGGCCAAGTTCTGCACGGTGACGTTGCTCTGGTTCAATGCCGCGCATTGCGGCGGAAGCGCGCCCACGCGCAGGGGATGCAAACCGCGGCGGTCGACGTACACGGGGACTTCCACGCAGCACCCTTGCGGCAAGTTAGTGATGTAGCCGTCGTTGCGCACGTTGCCGTTCAGTCGGAAGGGGCGGTCCGTTTCAGCGGCCTCGAGAATGTAGCTGCAATACTCGACACTGCGCGGGGCGAGTTGCGTGCTCTCCAAG
>JBAZRU010000461.1:0-6037 GCA_041662805.1 Candidatus Hydrogenedentales bacterium
CCCCCGCGACGTCCACGGAAACTCCCGCCCCGGCCCCGGAACCTACTGCGACCGATGGGTCTCCAGTTTCAGCGGCTCCTTCAGGAACCTGAGGATTCTCGAGCTGCGGCAACTTGCGCTTCCACCCAGGGATACGTCAGTCCGATTCCTTGTTGAAGGGAGTATCGCGGCTCCCAGCCTGTCGTGTAGATCCGAGCATTGCTGAAGTTACGCGAACGCACCCCCACCGGGCCATCAATATGTTTGATTCGTATCTTCTTCCCTGCCACCGACGCAGCCGTCATTGCCAGTTCGTCAACCGTCACGTACTCCGGACATCCAATGTTGCAGGGGTGCTCCAACACGGAGTGCATCAACCGATAGATACCGTCCACCATGTCGTCGACGTAGGTGTACGAACGAACGGCGCTCCCGGCTCCCCAGACTTCGACCTCGCCGCCATCGCACGTTTCCGCGACTTTCCGGCACATCGCGGCGGGGGCCTTCTCCCTTCCTCTACGCCAAGTACCCTCGGGTCCATAGCAGTTTTGAAATCGCGCGATGCGCACCGCAAACCCATGCCGGCGCCCGTACGCCATCGCCGTTCGCTCCGCGTATAACTTCTCCCAACCGTATTCATTGTCCGGCATGGCAGGGTACGCCTGCTCCTCGGTCATCTCCGGTTCCCCGGGGGCCATATCGCGGTAAACACACACAGACGACGAAAAGAAATACCGCGAGACGCGCGCGCGCGCGACCGCCTCTATCATGTGCATGTTGATGAGTGCGTTGTTGTGCATGATCTCGCATTCGGCGGAATGGATGAAGCCCATCCCCCCCATGTCCGCGGCAAGCTGATAGACCTCGTCCGGCGCGCGGCCATCCAGAGCAACCGCGGCCTCGCAGTTGGCAGGCTCTCGCAGGTCAAGCAGGCAGAACTCGTCGGCAGCCGTCTCCGCGAATTCGGGACGCTTGATGTCGACGCCCCGTACCCAGTAGCCCTCGCGCTTCAAGCGCTTGGTCAAATGACTTGCGATGAATCCACCCGCCCCGCATACGACTGCCCGTTTCATAGCTTTTCGTTCCTCTGCCGTCGCAGGCGTTTATCGTCACCCGTGCCTAAGCCCATCGCAGTGTAGAAACCTTGCAGGCATCTTCGCAACTGGAATTAGTTGCCCGGCACGTTCAATACTCTTCCCTGCGAATCGAAAACACGACTGCCCCCTAAGAGCAACACGGGAAGTGCCGACAAGCTATGGACAATGCAGTAAGCAGCGAATTGGTGATTGCATGCGAAATTGGCGGAACCAAACTTCAAGCCGCGCTTGGCACGCGCGAGGGATTGATCGTCCATCGCCTTCGTGGAACAGCGGCGGCAGCGCAAGGCGCGCGGGCGCTGCTCGCCTGGTTTGAAGAGTCGGTCAGGCAACTGGTGGAAATCGCCGCCGCACGGAATGCGCAGGTTGTAGGTCTCGGCGTCGGTTTTGGAGGACCCGTGGAAACGGCCGTGGGCCGCGTATTGGTCTCGCACCAGGTGAGCGGATGGGACGATGTCCCTCTCAAGGGCTGGTTCGAAGAGAAGTTCGGATTCCCGGCATCGGTCATCAACGACTCGAACGCAGCCGGGTGGGCGGAGTATCGATTGGGCGCCGGACGCGGCACGAGCACGTTCTGCTACATGAACATCGGCAGCGGAATCGGCGGAGCATTTGTCATAGATGGCAAACTGCACGACGGCCAGGGTTTCGGGGCCGCGGAAATCGGCCACACGTATATACCCGATTGGACACAATCCGGTGCGGGCGTGGCGGACAAGGTCGAGCGGCTGTGCTCCGGCTGGGCAATCGAGCGTCGCGTCCGCGCCAATGCGCCCTTGCCTTCGGGTTCGCCGCTCGCCCAGCTTTGCGACGAAAATCGCGACCGTATCACATGCGCCATGCTGGCCCAGGCCGCCGCGCAAGGCGACGCCTACGCCATGTTGACGATCGAGGAAGTGGCCCTCGGAATTGGGACCGCGTTGAGCAACGTCATCACGCTCATTCACCCGGAGCGTATCGCGATGGGTGGCGGTGTCAGCTTGATGGGAGACATCCTGCTGAACCCGATTCGACGTCATGTGGACGCCTTGGTCTTCCGGCCCTACCGTGACCACTATGAAATCGTGCCCGCCGACTTGGGTGAAGACGTGGTGCTGGCCGGTGGACTTCTGCTCGCACCATGACAGCACCCAAACCATTGACAGTGAAACCGCGTTCCTAGGGGAAAGTCCTTATGCCTCGACTATTTCTGTTGCTCATCGCAGGTTCGCTGGGCATGGCCGATGCCGCCGAGGATCCGTCCCGCGTGCTTGAAGTCCATCTCTTTGGAGGGGACGTCTCACCGGGCGCTCCACTGGCGCCTTGGTACCACGACATCGGCATAACCGATGTTTGGCTCTTCCCCGGTGCCGGTGCGTTCCCTCAGGACCAAAGCCCCGAGAGTCAGCAGACGCCGGAACAGTACGAGGCAAACGGTGTTCTCAAAGCCTATGCTTCGGCGGGGATTCGATACTGGTGGATGGAGCGGCCCGTTCCCGATGTGCTCTATCAACAAGCCAAGACCGACACGCGCAACCTGTGGGACAGCAGTCCGGAAACGGATACTATCTGGGACGGGATTTGCAGCGCAGCAACAGTCAGATACCCCGCCTTGCGCACGGCGGGATTCACAGGACTGGCCTTCGACAACGAGGCCTACTACAGCTTTCAAGGCGACGAAAGCGGCAGGGAGAAGCCTTGGGTCTGGAAGGGCCATGAGGACCAATTGGGAGTTGAAGGGAACTACTACAAACGGGGCAAGCAGGTAGGAGAGGCAATCAATCGCGTGTGGCCGCGCGCGAAAGTCATCCTGGTGTATGCATTCGGATACGAGGGAGAAATTTGGTGGTATCGTGGATTCCAGGACGCAGGCTGCGAAGTCTTCCTGGGCGCGGAACACACCTACGGCGCAGGTCCGGGCGACTTCGGCAACGAGTACATTCACAAGTGGTGGGGCGGCAAGAAGACCAAGGAGACCTGCGATTGGAAACGCACGCAGTTCACGTTCGTCGCGGACAATCAGCATGTCATGGCGGGCCTGTTCCCCATCGACTTCAACGCGCGCAAACCCAATTACCGCGCCCGCGACTTTCGCGAACAACTCAGGTCCGCAGCCTGCGATGACCCCAAGGGTCCAATTCCCGTGTGGATTTGGCCTCAAGGCCCCTTCACTCCTCAAGCTTGGGACGACGTTGTCTTTCCTGAGGGCGAAAACGCCTCCGGCTATCTGGTGAGCCTGCGCGAATTCGGCAAGAAAAGTGCAATTGAGTGATATGCTAGGACATCAGCCGGTCGTATCGTCTGAACGAATTCCGGATTCGGTCGTACTTTTCTGAGTGTATATCGAGCGGCTATTGGCCCTTACCCGCGAGGGAGTCATGGCAACAGAACACACACAACGGTTCATGGAAAAGCATCTCGCCCTTTCCGGTAAGCCGCACTGCGTAACGTCCAAGGAGGCTGCTGCCGACATAATCGCCGCTGTGCTCGCTGCGACCGCCGCCCGCCGCGTTGCCTTGGCGAATCTCAGTCCCGAGCTTACCTCAGCCATCGAGCAGAAGGCGTCCGCGCTTTCTATCGAAGTCATTAAAGAACCCTATCCGGCATCGAGCCTCCCCCACTCCATTGATGAAGCTCAAGTCGGGGTAACGGGCATAGCATTTGGGATTGCGCAGACGGCCACGCTCGCGGAAGTGGCCACAAACGACGCGCAGCGTTTGGTATCCGCCCTGCCTCGAATACACATCGGGGTTGTCTATGCTGAGGACATAGTCGAGACATTAGAGGACGCGGCCCCCTTGCTGCGCTCCATCTTCGAGCAGTTCCCGGAAAACTGCGCCGTCAGCTTCATCTCCGGCCCCAGCAGGACGGGCGATATCGAACTCAAGCTTACGTTGGGCGTACACGGCCCCGGCGAACAACACGCCATCATCATCGAGGATTAGCCCATGTCCGACTCGCATCAAGCCGCACTCAAGGCGCGAATCGTCAAGGCGCTCGACGAACCCAAGCTAAGCGCCGCGCTCTTGCGGTGCATGCAGCGCGGACGCGACAACCGCATGCGGGCCCTCAAGGAACTGCCGGGCGGCGCTGCCTTTCGCGATACGGTAAAAGCAGTCAAGGACCGGTGCATCGAGCAGCAGGAAGCGTTGTTGCAGCGCTTCATCGTCAATGCCGAAGCACGCGGCGCGAAGGTCTTCCTCGCGCAAGACGGGCATGAGGCCATCGACTACGTTCTACGCTTGGCCGCCGAACGCGGCGCGAAAGTTGTCGCGAAGTCCAAGTCCTTGACGACCGAAGAAATCGAAATCAATGAGCCGATGATTGAGGCAGGACTCAAGGTAATCGAAACCGATCTGGGCGAACTCATCATCCAGCTTGTTCACGAAAAGCCCTACCACCTCGTCTTCCCGTCCGTGCACAAGATGGCGGCGGATGTCGCGAAGATCTTCGCGAAGGAAACCGGCAAGGAAGTTGGCGAGGACATTCCCTCGATCATGAAAGTGGTTCGCGCCTACCTGCGTCCGATCTTTCTCAACGCGGAAATCGGCATGACCGGGGCAAACATTGGCATTGCCGAGAACGGCTCCATCGTCATCGAGACCAACGAAGGAAACGGCCGGCTCGTATCGAGCATTGGCGATTGCCACGTCTGCGTCATGGGCCTCGAGAAGATTGTAGACACCATCGAGGATGCTATGCTCATGGTCCTGGCGCACCCCGTGAGCGCGTCCGGCCAACTCCCTACAACCTACGTTACTTGGATGGCGGGGAGATCGGCGCTGGGCGACGGCGAGGGACGCAGACCGCGCGAATCACACATCATCATTCTGGACAACGGCCGCCGTGCAACGCGCGACGACGAAGCCATGCGGGAAAGCCTCAGTTGCATCCGTTGCGGCGCATGCATGAACGTCTGTCCGACCTATGGGGTTGTGGGGGGCCACCTCTTCGGACACATCTATCCGGGGCCCATCGGCATACCGTGGACAGCCCAGGTGCATGGACTCGAAGAGGCCGGGGCCTTCGCATCGCTGTGCATTTCATGCGGCCTCTGCAAGGAAATCTGTCCCGCCGAAATCGATATGCCGTTGATGATCGCGGAGGTCAAGCACCGATTCGCTAAGCAGCACGGCTTCTCCCGCGCGGAGATCACGATGATGGGGGCCGATGCAATGGCCGCGTTGGGCAGCGCGACAGCCCCCATCGCGAATGCAGTCATGCAATACAGACCAGCCCGCAAAGCCATGAAGACAGTGCTAGGTATCGACGCAAACCGCGCGCTTCCCCCTTTCGCGCGCCGGACGTTCAAAGCGTGGTTTCAGCAGCGACAGCGGCCCGCTTTCGAACGCAAACGGCGCGTAGCGTTCTTTGTGGATGTATTCGCAAACCACAATCGCCCGCACCTTGGTATTGCTGCCGTGGAAATGCTAGAGCGGCTCGGGCGAGAGGTGTTCCTCCCCGAGCAGCGTTCGAGCGGTTATCCCTACATTGCATACGGCGACTTGGACAAGGCGCGCGAAGTGGCCGCCTACAACGTTGCCCGCTTCGAGCCTTTCGCACTGGACGGCTACGACATTGTCGCCACGGAACCGACCGCGACGTATTGCCTCAAGTACGCCTATCCCAAGTTGCTGCACAAATCGGCGAAATCCGAGACGGTCGCGGATAGGGCATTCGAGTTTTTTGAGTACCTCGTCTCGATTGACCCGGATACGGCGCCGATCGAATCGCTGCGCGGCCACCGGTTTGGCTTTCACATCTCCTGCCATCAGCGTCCTTTGGGCTCGGGTAATGGCGCAATGGAGTGGTTGCGCAGGCACGGCGCGGATGTGCAGATAGTCGAGACGGGAACGTGCTGCGGAATGGGCGGCACCTTCGGACTGAAGGACGGCCCGCTCGGCTACGACCTCTCCATGGCCGTAGGAAAGCCGCTGTTCGACCTCTTCAGGCAATCGGGCGTAGACGCTATCGTCACCGAG
>JBAZRU010000462.1:0-6036 GCA_041662805.1 Candidatus Hydrogenedentales bacterium
CGAGCCAATCGATTGGTTCCGCGGCTGGAGTCGCCCCCTTCGGTCCCGCAGTATTCGAACCTGTCAGCGCTCGCGTCAGCAGTTCGGTGAGTCTTGCCAGGGTGACATCACCTCCGAGCGATCGCATGGGAAACGCTACGCCCAACTGCGATTCGACCTGGCCCGCGAGTTCTATGGCCATGAGTGAGTCGAATCCCAAGTCCGTGAGCGGCTTGTCCGAATCGATCTTGGTAGTTCCCGTGCCCAGGATCCGCGCCGTCAATTCTCGAAGAAGATCGCTTATGAGCTGCGCGCGCTGTTCCGGGGCAGCCGCGAGTATCGTGTCCCGCCCGATTCCGAGCGTCATGGTTGTGCCGGTATCCTCGACATCTGCCAGCGCTGAAAGCAGAGACTGACGGTTCCCTCTAGCTCGGAGCTTCTGGACTTCAATCCGCCAATCGACACGAGCAACGCCCTGTACCGGCTCATTGATGCCGAGGGCAAGTTCAAGGGCCTTGCAGAAGTCGGCCGGTCCGATCTCGCGGTAGCCGATCTGCATCAAGTGTTGCAAGATCTCCGGCCGGTCGGCGGCGTACCCCACCTCGCCGAGCATGCCCCAGGCGATGGCCGTGCCGGGAAGGCCGTGCGCACGGCGGAACGCAGCCAAGGCTTCGAGTCCCGCGTTCGCGGCGGAATAGTTCGATTGCCCGGGAGTGCCAATTGACGCAGTGCCCGAACTGAACAGCACGAACAGGTCGAGGGGGATATCCTTGCACAAGCGATGGAGGTTGCAGGCGGCGCGGAATTTCGGGATCATCACTTGGTGAAACCGGGACCGGCTCATGTTCATAATCGCGCCGTCGTCGAGAACCATGGCGAGGTGGAAGACACCCGCGAGCGCAGGCATTTGTTCCTGGACTTCGGTGAAGATACCTGCCAGTTGCGCGAAGTCTCCCACGTCGCATTGTCGGACGCGCACATCCACGCCGCGTTCTCGCAGCTCATTGATGAGGTCAGTGGAAGCGTCCGTTTGGGGGCCTTTCCGGCTGACGAGCATCAGGTGTTTCGCGCCTGAATCGACGAGCCATCGGGCAACGACCAAGCCGACGCCTCCAAAAGCGCCCGTCACGAGATAGGTCGCGTTCGGACGAAGACGAATGTCGCGCTGTGCGCGGCGGACGTGCCCCCAGTGCTGGGTGGTATCGATGACGACCTTGCCGACGTGTGCGCCTTGCGCCATATATCGAAACGCATCGATCACCCGTGCTGCCGGAAATACTTGAACGGGCAAGGGCGACCATAGGCCGGTATGCGCCCTCTCCATGATTTCGTCGAGCGAGACCAGCCGGGGATTGGGCGGACCATCCAGTAACGGTGCGATATCGATGGCGTGGTAAGAGACGTTGTTCTGAAACGGCCACAGGCCGACTTTGGTGTTGTCCAGAAAATCCCGCTTGCCCAATTCTAGAAAGCGTCCAAAGGGCGCCACGCAGGCGAGGCTTCGGAGCATGGCCTGACCCGCCAATGAATTCAGGACGACATCGATGCCTTTGCCGTTCGTTTCCTGCTGGATTTCATCGGAGAAGTCCAGCGACCGAGAATCCATGATGCGGTCCACGCCAAATTTGGCCAAGAGTTCTCGCTTTGGGCGCGAGCCTGCCGTGGCGTAGATCCGCGATCCGGCGCAACGAGCGATCTGTACAGCGGCCAGCCCCACGCCACCGGCTGCCGAGTGGATTAGAACCCGCTCATCCCGGCGGAGATGCCCTACTCCGCGCAGAGCGAAATCGGCTGTCATGAACGCGACGGGCATCGACACCGCAGCGAGCATGCGCAGATTCTCCGGCACCTTCGCCGCCCAGTCGGCACGGACCGTGATCACGGAACTGATTCCGCCGCGGCAACAAAAAACGACGCGGTCTCCCACTTGAAAATTGGTGACCGACTTGCCCACCGCTCGTACGATGCCCGAGGACTCCGATCCCAACTCCACCTGCTCGACGACCTCGGACGAATACCGCGACAAAGCCCTCAGGACGTCTCTGAAGTTCAACGCAGCCCAATGCACTTCGATTTGGATCTCGTCAGGCCCCGGCGGGACTGGCTTCGTTTCACGGAGTTCCAGGCTATTCAGATTGCCAAGCTGCTGCACAGCCAACTTGAACGGCACCGGATCGCCGGCGCAGGGAATCGGGTCTTCCGGCACGCCGGGTGGCGCTGCCTCAAGGCGAGGAATGAAGCGATTGGTGCCGCGCCAAGCAACCTCTTCCTCATTGTCGTCGGCAACCATCTCCATCCACAGAGTCTCTGTGGACAGATCGGCGGCGGGGTCTATGTCGATCATGCGGAACTTCAAAGCGGCGAATTCACCGGCTGCCACGCGCGCCAAGCCAATCAGAGGGGCTTGCAAGAAGGCTGCTGGATTTGTCTCGGATGGCAGGACTTGCGCGCCGCGCGTGACGAGCATGATACGCCGCGGAAGATGTTCTCCTGCGCCGCCAAAGGCCTGCAAGAGATTCACGGTGCAATGGCACGCCAGTGTCTCCGCCGCGTCGACATCTTCCTCGGAAGGGACATCCGCGTCGGGGATATCCAGGGACCACAAATGCAGGAGACTGTAGTCGCCATCGAACTCCGCGTGGCAAAGTTGCTGCAATCGTGCCGGGGCGTGCTCATCCTCGGGGTCCATATAGAACTCATCGGCACAAGTGGGTTCGCAGAGTTTGCCGGCTCTCACCTCGATGCAGCGTAGAGCGCGTTCTCGTAGTTTGGTGACGATGGCTTGGGCGCACCCGCCTTGGTCGGCGAACACAACCCAGTTTCGCTCGGGCGGCACGCCTTCGACCGGCGCTGACGGAAAGACAGGAGGAGAGTCACTGTCAGGATTTCTGCCCACAAACACTGTGTGGTGATCTTGGTCGTCGCCGCTCGCGCAGGCTTCCTCGAACCCTTCCTTCTCGAAGACCGAAAGCCATCCCTGCCGGGATAAGTGCGGACCATCCGGACGAGCGGCGTCCTCACGAAAGTACCACCATCCCTCCGTCATCCCAAAGACCATGTCGAGAAACGGTGGCGGGATACACGTTTCCATTGCGAGCAGCAGTCCGCCGTCAACCAAGGCCTCGCGGCAGCGCCTCATGGCGTCATGCACACCTCGTGTGGCATGGAGGACGTGTGCTGCGATTACAACGTCGAATGTCTTCGGTGGAATGTCTTGTTCCGCGAGTGGATGCTCGAGATTGAACGGACGATAGCGCATGAATTCATATCGCCGTAGCTTTTCCTCGGCCCGCGCCATGAAGAATGGAGAGAGGTCCGTGAACCAGTACTCGCTGCGCCGCCGTGGCAACACCGGGGCCACGTGGACCGCCGTGGCTGCCGTGCCTGCGCCGACCTCCAGAATTCGAATAGGCCGATTCTCCGGCAGCGCAGAAACCAGACGCGAGATGATCTGCTGGACAAACGTGTTTGTGTATCGCGAGGGCAGCGAGTCCTGATAGCTGTGTTCAAGCAGTTCCATGCATTCCGGAGAGAACAGCAACTCGAGGGGATCGAGCGCGCCCGACCATACTTCCGGCAGGCGGCGTCCGCAGAGTTCGATAAGGCGATAGTGTCGATACCCGTCGGGCTGGGAAACAAGCGCCTTCACCCACAGAGCGTCGAGATCTTCATCCTCTACCGTATGCGACAGAGTCCACCGTTCCCGCCCCGGTGTTCCGGCGTCAGGCATACCCACGAGCCAGCGCACACATCGGGCGAAGTGCAATCGGAAGTGATCGAGTACCTTTCCTGACCTCACCAACGCATCGAGATCAATAGTCTCTCCCGCACGCAGGTGAAAGCCGAGGTCCCTCAATCCGCGGGCGATGTAGGCAAGCGTGAGACGGTTGCTGTTGGCAAAGCTGTTCTCAATCCACTCGCGAGTCGCATCATGCCCCACCTCCAACGCGGCTGAATTGGAGGCGCGCACCAACTCACCGAGGTCGATGCCGCGTATGGGAACCGAGGGCACGGATGCTTTGGGAAGAGGCTGATGGCGCCACTGCGTGCGGAAGAAGCACTTTTCAATGGGGATCTCTTCGCGACGCCTGGCGCGGGGAACGGCTTGGCACTGAAATCCCGTAATGTCGATGGCGGGCTCGCCGTCGTCGTTGAACACACGGATATCGCCTACGATTCGTGCGGGCGAGATGTCACGTATCCGGGCCTCGCACCATGCGCGGCTTCCGGGGCTGCGGTGGAAGTCAACGCGATCGATGCGGTCCGGCAGGGCCACGTAGCGGTCGGGCAGGGTGTGCCGGGGAATCGTCTCAAGCAGAACCTGGAAACACGCGTCGAGGACCGTCGGGTGGACATGCCAGGCGTGCGAGCCGGCATCCTTCTCGGTGGCTTCGATGCAGCCCAACGCCCAGCCTGTCCCACGATGGATTTCCACAATCGACTGGAACGCAGGTCCATAGTCCAGACCCATCTCGCTGAAAGCCCGGTAACAGTCAGCGGCGCTGACACAGTCACTCGCCTCCTGTTGCCGGGCGAGGGTGTCTAGGCGGGTAGGAGCCGCGTTGCGGGAAAGTGCGCGGAACGTCGCCTCGACGTGAGGGCTCCAAGTCTCCTCGCTATCCGACGTGCGACTGGCAAAGGCTATGGAGAACGTCGCCGGATCGGCAGTGGTCTGTACGAGGCTGGTCGCCTCACTCGATAGAAACAGGCCGCGCCGGATGACGAGTTCGTCCAGCGTACAGGTCTCGGCACCGAGCGAACGAGTTGCCGCGGCCAGGGCCATCTCAACAAAACCGGCTGCGGGAAACAGGATTTGACCTCCAACGGCGTGGTCGCGCAGCCATTCGAGATCGGACGTATCCATGGCTGCTTCCCAGGTTCCCGCAACCCCCAATGCCCGGCGTCCGAGCAAGGGGTGGTAGTCCGGGGCAAGCCGGGCATTGCGAACTTCCGGGCACTCGTGCCAGTACTTTTGCTTCCGCCAAGGGTGGGGGGGAAGCGCGATGAATCTTCCGCCTTCGGGCCACAGCGCGGCCGGAGTACCTTCCACGCCGTGTGCGCACAATCCCGCAAACGAGGACCGCGTGGCGCGACGCTCGCTTTCGTGACGCATCAGGGAAGGCAGGATGGCTATGGAAGGCGATGCAGGGAGTCTGCACTGCCTGATTGAGCTTCCGAGCACGGGATGCGGACCTATCTCAAGGAAGACCTGCACGCCGCGGCCCAGCAAATCTTGGATGGCGTCGGCGAAGCGTACAGGTTGACGCATGTTGTCCCACCAATAGGCGGCGGTAAGGGCATCGGCGTCCGCGGCCTTGCCGGTCACAGTGGAGATGAAGGGGACCGTGCAGCCTTGGTTTGCCACTTCGCCAATAGCCTTAAGGAATGGCGCGCACGCGGGCTCAAGCAGCGCCGTGTGAAACGCGAACTGGACCGGCAGCGGCTTCCACCAAACCTCGCTGGCATCCAACTTCGCGCCGAGGCGGGTCACTGCAGAGGCATCGCCCGCCAACGTAACCAATTGAGGGCTATTGGACGCGGCTACGGAGACTTGGCCGGACAGTCCATCGATCAGTTGCCACGCGTCGGATTCGCCAAGGGCCACGGCGATCATCTTACCGGGAAGCGCGTGCTCCTCAAGGCAGATGCCACGATGTGCCACGATGCGTGCCGCAACTTCAAGCGAGAGGGCCCCGGATGAATAGGCGGCGGCAAGCTCGCCCACGCTATGCCCTACCACTGCGACAGGCTCGATGCCCCATGATCGCCAGAGCGCATCTAGAGCCGCTTGGATCGCGAAGAGTACGGGTTGAGCAACGGAGGTGAGTTCTAGGCGTCCGTCTTCTTCTCCCCTGCGGAGTTCATCGACAACCGACCATCCCGTAATGGGGCGGATGACCGCGTCGCAGCGCTCTATTGTGTTTCGAAAGACTGGTTCTTCTTTGAGGAGTCCTTTGCCCATACCGTACCAATGGGCGCCCTGACCACAGAAGACAAAGGCAACGTGAGGCGGGCGGTGCGGCGCTTCGGCAGAATACGCACCCGGGTGGTGTCCGT
>JBAZRU010000463.1:0-6023 GCA_041662805.1 Candidatus Hydrogenedentales bacterium
GTCCATTTGTACGTGCTCGTAGGCCTGCCGGGAGAGACGTGGGAGGAGTTTCAAGAGACCGTTCAATGCACTCGCGACTGCGACCCGGACTTCTATTACCACTCCATCTTCACGCCCTACCCGGGTACGGTGCTCTACGATAAATGCCAGGAAATGAATCTACTTGAGCAAGGGCTCGATATGACGCTTGAGCGCCGCAGGGCGGTATTGGACCTGCCTGGGTTTTCAAGGCGGCAGATTCGGCGCGAGTATCTCCTGTTCGCCTGGCGTGTATACCGAGGCAAGTGGTCCGCGCTGTCCATATGTAAGAAACTCGTCGGCACCTGGCTGCGCACCAATACTACCCTTTACCACGCCTACCGCCATCTCATGCGCCATCGCGCGTTCCGGGACCTCATGCGCCGCATCGGCTGGCAGTGGGGGTAGGACGTTTGCAGTCTATTCCGTCCAGGGCAACATTGATTTCAAGTTTGAAGCAATCGAGAAACCCTTACAACTGACTCTCAGCGAATTCCTCAATGACTGTTTTGTACATCTCAACCAGCCTCTCTGCCGTGAGATCCCAAGAATATTGCTTCACTTTTTCTCGGCCGGCCTTGGCAAATGCCTGCGCCCCTTCTGGTGTGAGTAACTCGTAAGCACGAACAAAACTACTCAAATCACAAGAGTCAAAGAGCAAACCGTTGATGCCGTCATCCACGAAGTCGGGGATTCCGCCCACTCGGCTTGCGATAACGGCACGCCCGGCCGCCCACGCTTCCAATACGACGATACCGAAAGGTTCGTGCACTGAGGGTAGGACGAATACATCCGCTGCGTGGTAGGCATCGACAAGCAACGAGTCTTCTGGCTTCAGACCTGGCACAATCGTTACGGCATCCGCCACGCCGTTTTCATACACGCACCGCATCAGTTCATCATAGTAATCCTGGTTGTTCACGGAACCCACCAATGCGACATGGATAAGGGAATTCTTGCGCCGCAGTTCGGGAAGGGCCTTTACTAGGAGCAGTTGGTTCTTCTGCGGCGCGATCCTGGCCACGGTGACGAGGAGGTGCGCCGATTCCGAGATCCCATATGCAGCCCGGAATCGCGAGCCGTTTCCTTGCGCAAAGCGCTTCACATCGACGCCGTTGGGAAGGTATTCGACACGTTTATTGGGGAAGCGCGCTTGGACTTCCCGTTGCTCGTTCCGGCCAACACAGAATATCGCCGCCGCGTCGTCCAGTACCCGCCGCGATTCGACCCACCAACCTAAGATCTTCCCCCACTCAAACGCCCCCTTTGTGGGCTCCATGATGCCATCCCGCTCTTCGTCCGGAAGATCGTAGTACCCTCCGTGCAAAGTAATCACATACGGAATCTTGCGGCGCATGGCGACAACTCGTCCGATACCCCCCACGCGTTTTCCTGTATGTAAATGGATAAGGTCCACCGATGGCACTCGTTTCAACGTGCGCTTTAGCGAGAACGAGAACAGATTCCCGCCGACCTTATCGAGTTTCATGCGCGCTGATTTCGAGAGTCCCCAATACGGATAGAAATATGGCGTCCGCGTCACATGGACACCGCCGATATCCTCCTCGCGCACATCCGTGAGAATCGACGGACACACTACCTCCAGGCGATGCCCCATCGCATTGATGCGCCGCCCCGTATCTAAGACATACGTTTCGACCCCGCCCCAATCCTCATGCACGAAGCGGCGAGGTATCGCAACGATATTCAAGCTATCGCGCATCCCGACATTCGTGCTCAAGTTCGTTCGCTTCTCCATGGTCTGGCACTATGGCCTGCCGCGAATAGTGTCCATTATTCTTGCTCGCCGCACGGCCACAACAAAACCAAGCAGAACATTGAAGATGATGAGTACCTGCTGGTTGCGAAAGGTTATCTCTGTGCCATTGGCCACAAACTCGGCAAGGAACCCGAAGAAGCACCCGACGCCGAGACGCGACCACAAGTCGATTGGTCTTGCGAAGAGAAGGCTTCCGCTTAGACATAGCCACCGCGCCACGAGCGCGCTGAAGATGGCCAGTCCAGGCCAACCGAGTTCGCCTAGAGTGAGTCCGTAAAGCGTGTGGGCTTGCCCAGCATTGCCTTCGCCGGGGTCGGAAGTGCTCGCATAGGGGAGTCCACTCCAAAATCCCAACCGTTGGGCATACTCATTGGTGTACCACCCCCAGTTGTTCAGGCCCACCCCAAACGGGTGATGCTTCGCCATCTCGAAGCCCATGGCGTAGTGGCGGGACCGCAGCTCGTCTCCGGAGGAATCCACTGACGCCTGGTCCGCTGCCTCTTGGCGAGCCAGAAGCCTGTCCGCACCCCGGTAGAAAAGCGCTGATGCCAAAATGCACAGGCCGAGGGCGATCGCTAGACGCTGCGGGTCGAGCCTAAAACCAAGGCCCGTCACCGCTACCCCCGCCGAAGCCGCCACGAACACGGCGGCTGGCATGCGTGCGATGGTGAGGATGACGGCCACCGCTGCGGAGGTCCAGGCGGCTGCGAAGAAGATCCTCGTGACGGGGCGCAGCGGAAACAGCGCACAAGACAAGAGTACCGGAGCTACCAAGATGCAGTAGTCGCCAAGAATATTCTCATGGGGAAATGTCCCGCGAACACGATAGATAGACTCAATGTATCGCTGCCATATGGAAAGCCCTCCCTCGTAAATGAGCACCGCGCCCAACGCGAACATTAGAACGTACGCATCGCGTTTCGTTCGGACGTACCAAGCGACCGTCAAGAATACGACGAACCCACGGACGAGTTTTGTAAGTTCAAACAAGCCGAATAGCTTTGGGTCCGACGTCATGACACTGAAGCATCCGTAACCAAAGAAGATCAGCATCAGCCCAAGGCTCGCGGGCCAGAACAGCCTGGCACCCTCCCGCCGCATTGTGAGCAGCGTGCTGAAGAGAAGTACAAGTGCCAAGAAGTCGACGAACGAGACTTCAATACCCCGCGTCGAACCAGCGTACCACCACCGATCAACGAAATTGATGTCAAACCAGTCGGTGAACGCAGTGCCGAACAGGAGCAGACCAAATACAATCTCACGAATTCGCCGGGAGTAGGAAGCCATAAGTACACCCATCGGAAGAACAAAGAGTAATGCGGCAAAGAATATCGTGTATTTCATGAGACGACGAGCCCCTGTGCAAGGGTGTATATTGCCCGAGCCCAATGCTGCCAGTTGAAGGTCATCTCGTACGCGTTCCGCGCGGCTATGCAAAACTGCAGATAGGCTTCTTGGTTTCGATAGTTCTCAACTATCAGCTCCGCGAATTCTTCGGCGGGTGCATTGGGATCTAGAACAAACCCGTTGACCCCATGGGTAACGATTTCTGGCACACCGCCAACGTTGCAGGTCACTACGGGCAGGCCGTAGGCGAAGGCTTCACAGAATACGATGGGGGAGCAGTCTCCCTTAGTCGGCACGATAAGATAGGATGCCTTTGTGAGCAGGCGATTCAGGCGATGTCTGTCCTCTGTCTTATGTTTGTCGAGAAAGGGGATAACCCGAACATTGGGTGTCGCACTGGGCGGTACGCAGCCGCAAATCGTCAGTTCGGCAGGCAGGCCTTGCGCGTTCAGAGCTTTGGTTACGGCGACAGCCATATCGCCGCCCTTCCTTTCCCACTGGACTCCCAGGAAAAGGAGTCTGCAAAGGCCGTCCGTTCCTGCTCTGACTTCGAGTGTGCTGTGGCGTTCGGGCACATCGTCAAGGTTGGCACCGTAGGGGATTGCTCGGACCTTCCTCCTTGGGACCCCGTACTGGCTGACGGCGGAATCGCAGGCCCATTGGGATGCAAAAACTAGAAGATCGCAATTCTGATATGCGTTGCGCTCAAACGCCATCGTCGAACGGAGGTTCGCCTTCGACATGTCCGCGTAGCCGGGGTACTTCAATTGAACTAGTTGCGCTTTAGTGCAGTCAGAAATATATATGAGGGGTTTGGCTAGATTGAGTGCCCCTACGGGAAGTAGAGAGTCGATGGCGATGGCAATGTCCCAGTTTGGCTGAATGGTTTCCAGCCGCTTTTCAATCTGTCGCGCATGGTAGTGGGCACCGAACATCCGCCAATAGGAGTTCAGGCCCAAGAGTCCCAAGATTCGATTTCCGAGCCCAACTCGGAGGCCCCGCGGATATCCAAGTGAGTCACATGGGTATATATGTGTGAATCCTGTCACAAGTGCATCGTACATCCTGTTCGTTGTCCCGGACCACACATGTCGATCCTGAAGACTGAAGCGGGAAATCACAACTGCATTCATAAGCAAAATCGCTCCGGACATCCCTTAACAGCGCCATCGGCGTAACACTTGATCTGCGCTCGAATCAAGTGCTCTGGATCGTAAACGGACGTGGCTCGCTCGCGTGCACGCTGTCCCATCTGCATGCACATTCCCTGACTCTCGACAAGATCAACTATGGCATCAGCAAGCAGCCGTGGGTGACGCGCATCTACCAGCTGTCCACACTTGCCGTGGTCAAGAAGCTCTGGCAGTGCACCTACATTGCTGGCTACAATTGCCCTTCCCGCAAGCATGGACTCAAGGCAAACCAAACCGTAGCTTTCCCAAAGAGTGGGGAGCACACAAACGTCGGTTGCAGCGTACTCTTCATTCATCTTCTCGTACGCGACCGGTCCCACAAAGTCAATGCAACTGGCGAACTTCTTGAGCCGAGATTTCAGATGTTCCAGCATGTCGCCCTTGGTGACTGGGCAGTAGGTGGACCGACCGACAAATCTAATCCTGAGACCGGGGCACTTCTTCAGAATCCGGGGAATGGCTTCCGCGAAAACGTGTGCGCCTTTTAGCCTATCAATCCGGCCCACAAATGAAACTGTAGCAGAGTTGTGGGGAAGAGGAAGGCTCGTAAGCCGCGAATCCAAGCGATACGGGCACGGAACTACCGAAATGCGATCCTGGCCGAGCCCCCAAGCTTTGATAGCCCAGGCAGCCATAGCTTTAGATGGCGCAATGACCGCACTTGCCTGACGCACAGCTTCTTGCTCCAATCCCGCTTGCGCCACCACATGCCAAGGAGGGTAAGACCCTCGCCTCCAAGCTCCGAGCGTCATGCGAACACGAGGCAAAGGACCACAGCTATCTCGCCACAAACGCGCAAGCAAGGCACTGGGACTGTGGAGTCTAACGACATGCCTTAGCTCTGGGAGCCTCTCAGCTATTCTGAGAGTATCTGCCCCATAATCCGGCCCTTCCAACACGTCAAACACGACTTCTGCGTGGCGCTTTAAGAAAGGTGCCAGGACGGCCTCTCGAAATTGCTCAGGATGAGATGCAATTCTCTCAACGCGTACTCCCTCTTCCTTGGAAACACCACTTTCCGTGTCGCTGCCACAGAACACCTCGACGGTGTGTCCTTGTTCTCTCAAGAGAGCAGAGGCGTGGCGAACGTAGATTCCGATTCCTCCCACTCGCGTGAACGGTGAGTATTCAAAACTGACAAGAGCTATTCTCACGAAAGGACACACCCATTGCGCCAAGCTTTCTTCGCGGCTTGGAGTGAACTAGCGTGATATCCAAAGCGCCAATACACCTTGACTACTCTTAAGAAGATTCGGTCACTAACGCTGGCTAGTGGAAAGGCAAGGCACGACAGCATAGCGAAAATGAATGTAGTGCCCGCAGTCCTAGCCAACTTAAGGGACGACGGCTTGATGTGAGTCTGTTCTTGATGTGTTGTGCCTGCAAGCGCGTGAGATCTCCCACTGCGAAAGGCTCTTAACAAAATTCCCTTCTTGCAGAGTAGTGCGGGGTTTATGTAATGGTGGAGAATAACATGGGAACAGTATAAGATTCTTCCTCCATGGCGTGACAGTTCCCATGTAAACATTTTGTCCTCCCCCATCAATGCCAGTGGCCCGCTTTGCCCAAGGCTCTCACTGAATCTGTGACAAGGAGAAACAATCTTTCTTCGAATCCAGAAATTTGCCCCCGTCGGGAAATCTCCTCCATTGGGTACGCAACTGGCTGGATAGAGAGAGTCATCA
>JBAZRU010000464.1:0-3409 GCA_041662805.1 Candidatus Hydrogenedentales bacterium
CCAACGGCGGCGACACGGCAGCCGTGGACTTGCCGCGCCAGCACTAGCGCCTCCTCGGAGGTTCCGCACCGGGCAAGGAACGGTGCGCGGGCCAGAGCGGCGTCTGCCGGATTCACCACGCAGTCGTCATCCGACTTGTCGGAAATCGCGGCGCATCGCACGCCCAACGTCTCGAAATCCTGGAAGCGCATCATGCTACGGTTGTCTCCCGTATCTGAGGATTCATCTCCGCTACCATCTAAAGGATGTACTTGCTGAGGTCGCGGCTTTCGACAATCTTCTGCAGACGGTCTTCCACGATCTGCGCATCAATCACGAAGGACTTCCCGTTGTTCTCCGGGCCCTCGTAGGAGATGTCTTCGAGCAGGAGTTCCATGACCGTGTGAAGACGGCGCGCCCCAATGTTCTCGGATTGCAGATTGACTTCCTGGCAGATCCGGGCGATGGCGTCGACGGCATCGTCTGCGAATTCGAGCGTCACCCCTTCCGTGGCCATCATCTCCCGATACTGCTTGATCAGCGAGTTTCTCGGTTCGCGGAGGATTCGCGCGAAATCGCCTGCCTCCAGACTGTTCAGTTCGACACGGATAGGAAAGCGCCCCTGCAGTTCGGGTATCAGATCGGAAACCTTGGTCATGTGAAATGCGCCCGCGGCAATAAACAGAATGTGGTCGGTTCGCACAGGACCGTATTTGGTCACGACGGTGCTGCCTTCGACAATCGGCAGAATGTCTCTCTGCACGCCTTCCCTGGAAACATCGGGGCCGTGGCCGCGCGTGCCTCGCCCAGCAATCTTGTCGATTTCGTCGAGAAAGACAATTCCCGAATTCTCCGTGCGCTCCACGGCCCTCTTCACGACAAGGTCCATATCGATGAGGTTATCCAATTCTTCCGCCTGAAGAATCGCGCGCGCCTCCCCGACCGTCACCTTTCGCCGGCGCGTGCGCTGGGGCATGATCTTGCCAAACATCTCCTGCAAGTTGACGCCCATCTCTTCGAGACCGCTGTTCGAGAAAACCTGCATCATGGACGTATTGCCGGTATCGCGCGTCTCAATTTCGATCTCCCGGTCGTCCAACTCGCCTGCCTCCAACTTCCGCTGGAGCACGGCCCTGGTGCGCGCCTCGCCGTCATCGTCCGGGGGAATCGGCGCGGGAGCCTCGTCCCCCGCGTTCGGGTCCGCAGGCCGGTAAATCCGCTGGGGCCGTGGTTGCGGGGGCAACAGAAGATCCAGAAGCCGCGCCTCAGCCGTTTGACGGGCCTTCTCTTCGAGTTCGCTCTTCATCTCGGCTTTCACCATGGCCAGGCCAACTTCCATCAGCTCGCGGATCATGGATTCGCAGTCCCGGCCGACATAACCCACTTCGGTGAATTTCGACGCCTCCACCTTGACGAAAGGGGCATCGGCCAGACGGGACAGCCGCCGGGCAATTTCGGTCTTTCCCACCCCCGTCGGTCCAATCATGATGATGTTCTTAGGCGCAACTTCGTCGCGAAATTGCTCCGGAATCTGCTGACGGCGCCAGCGATTGCGAAGCGCGACGGCCACTTTCCGCTTGGCTTCGTCCTGGCCGATAATGTACTTGTCCAGTTCTTCAACGATTTGTCGAGGGGTCATTGTGCTCATAACGAGACTCCGAGGAAGGTAAAAGGCAGGACGCTTACCCCATCTTCGCGATACGGCGGTTGTGCCGTTCGCCAGCGCTATAGGGGGTATCCAGCCACGTGTCGATCAGTTTAAGGCAGGTGTCGAGAGTAAGGATGCGCCTACCGAGGCAAAGGACATTTGCATTATTGTGGTCGCGGCTTAGCCGGGCCATTTCTTGCGTCGCGCAAACCGCGGCCCGGATGCCCTTGAAACGATTGGCCGCGATGGAAACGCCGATCCCCGTCCCGCAAAGCAACACGCCCCGGTCGGCCTTCCCCGACAAGACGGCCTCGCACACCCGGACGGCAAAGTCCGGATAGTCCACCGACTCCGGGCCAGTCGTGCCGCAATCGATGACCTCAATGCCTTTCGACTCAAGGTGCTTTATGAACTCGGGCTTGTAATACGGGGGCGGGTCATCATACCCGGCATGGTCGCTGCCCACGGCAATACGCATCGGTAGTCCTCTTTCCTCAATTCTCTTGGTGTCGATGATTCAGTCACAGCTACAGAAGAGACATTGTAGGCGTTGGGAAGGAGCGGGGCAAGCGCGCGCGGGCCAGCTCCCTCACTCATCCCCAGTCTCATGAAATGACCGCTTCCGGGCACAACTCCGAGCAGTACTCGAGTAATCTCACGGATCTTCCTGTGGTGCGGGCTTCCAGCCTGCGCCCGGAAATAAGGGACTCCATCTGGGGCAGGGGCCTTCGGCTGCGGGGTATCATCTTGGGAGGCGGTGAACCTCCGTTATCTCGTGCTTCTGAGGTGAGGGGCGTTTTCGGCATTTTGAACATCTCCCATAAATATGGGGCGAGTCGTTGCATTGGCGACTGTGAGAATATGGGGTCGAAGGCCGCTGAGTCCGGGAAGATTCTTAGAGAAGAACGCGGGGGGCCGGATAGGAGAAGTGCGAGCGAAGCACGGGGAGCACAGAGAATTGCGGCGGGGGACTTGGCCGCAAGAGAACGCACAGATCGCAGAAAAGGTAAGCGTCCGGCGGAGTGCAGGCGGGCAGTTCGCCGGATACTCACGGACCCGTCGCGATCCTTCACTACCGTGATCGGAATTAGGAATCACGCCATGAAGTGGCAGACTCCGATTTGGGTAAACGAGGACTATTGCGGTGATGCCGATGTCGGCGTTTGCCTCTCACGCAACTTGCTCCAAACGCGTGAACCGACACGTAACACCGTGATTGCAAGAAGACCCAGAAGAGCGGAGTGGAGAATAAGCGCAAACCCACCATTGCCTGACTTAACAAGAAACAGCAACGGACCAAGGTACAGGGTCACTAGCAGGGTTGCGCCCTCCAGGATTCCCGACATATCTGCGGGATTCGCCACTGAGCGCTGCTGGAGTAATACCAACATAAAAAAGAGCGTGAGACTACAAAACACTTGACTCAGAATGCCCCAACTAACCCACCATTTGATTCTTACGAGAGTGTTCCTTGGCAACACAAGTAGACCCCACGGTAGGGCAAGCGATGCGGCAGGGAGTAGTAGAGTCATTGCGTAAAGCAGACTTCCGACATTAAGACGCTCCCATTCGTGCACTAAAAGCGACGCGGAAGAGATGTATCTAGTGTATGGTTGACTCGCGGCCACGCTCAAGGAGTGTAAGATGGCGAGGATTGTCAGGAATAAGAACGCCGCCGAAATGTTCGCAAATGCAGTGCCGCCTTCCAGTTTCGGGCGATCTAAAGCACTTGCCCCTTCTGGAGGTTCAGAATCAGAGCTGCGTGGCTTTTGGAGCAAGCAC
>JBAZRU010000464.1:3419-6016 GCA_041662805.1 Candidatus Hydrogenedentales bacterium
CGAGGTGCGCAGTACAAGATAGAATAATCCAGCGGCTGTCAATACCCACAAGAAGGCATACACGAGGAATAACGCCGACGTTCCCTGCCCCGCTTCTGTCATGCTGATCAAGGGCAGAAGTAAAATCTTCTTGACAGGCGGCACAGAGTCTCGGACGGCCTCGAAGGTGGGGTAGATATACTCGATGGCTCTTCTGCCATCGTGCTTCGCGATAAACATCTTGGCCACAGATCACGTCATCCATGATGATGTCATCAAAGTCAGGACGGAGACTAAGATTGGGAATCGAAGCCTATGCCTCAGAGAGGATGAGACGATGAGCAGAATGCAGAGAGCCGCAATGAAGAAGACTAAAGGCATCACCAGGATGTCGATGTTCATCTGGAAGAGTGGACGTTGTGACGGGAAACTGGGAGCTTTAGAATAGTTATCTAGGGTTTTGCCGTCATCAAATACATACACCAAGACGCGCCACCACGCATACTAATACAGTGCTCCCGATAAGAAAATCATTCAGGCATAGACTAGTCGTACGCAAGATTCTTGAAGCATTACTGAAACGACAGAGACACTATGCTGAGAGCCGCCGATATCGTCAGCAAGAGTTGCGCGTTGCGGTGGATGCGGAATGCGCTTACTCATGTCATAGATCCCTATGGCAAACATGAATAAGTGCTCGCGCAGTTGGCTTATTCATTGTCTCCGCCTGAAAGGTTAAAGACGATATAGTAATTGGGAAAAAAAGGACAGACTACGATTTAAGCTCTTCCTCCCCTGTCGTCTTCCGCTTACGGCCTCGTTGGTTTGGGCCAAGGACGCGACCGAGCAGGGATTCGACCCGCGTGAGAAACGCGGGCGTGCCGCACGGTCTGCCCGTATGCGTTTGCCGGCGGATGCGGGTAACGGCATCTTCGTCTTCCTCGTTGCGCAGCCACGTCGCCCAGTCGTCTATGACACCCTTCGCAGGAAACTCGTTGGATAGTAGCGCATCGGTGCACAATCCGCAATGGGCCGCCGCACTCGACCACGGGTAGTCCTCGGCCCGGTCCACCATCCCAGCACGCACCGGGTTGCGCTCCACATAGCGCACCGCCCCCCACAGATGCGATTCATCAAGCACGCATGAATAGAAGCGCCCCTGCCATACGTGACCGCTAAGACCGGTGCGGCTGTTGAACCGCATTGCGTACACCGTGTGCGCATCGCGCAACCCCCTCGCGAGTGAATCCTCCCGTTCGGGCACGACGACAAGGTGGACATGGTTCGTCATCAGACAATATGCCCAAACCGACAAGCCGCGTCGCTCCGCATATTGCTTCAAAAACCGCAGGTACGCCCGGCGGTCCTCGTCGTCCTCAAACACATCCGCACGCCGGTTCCCCAGCTGTGTCACATGATGCGGGAAGCCTGGCACAACGACTCGCGCAAATCGACTCATGGCTCGCATTGTACACCGGACACTACCCAGAAGTCCATTTATTCGTAGTCTGTTAGTATGCATAGGTATCGAGTGTTGCGCTCGAAGAAAAGAAAAGGGAAGTCTGCCTTACAATTCGTGGTCTAGGCGTATGCAGCGCCTGCCACATAAGGAGACTCCCCATGAAGTATTTGCAAGCGTATCACTTTCTCGGGTTGGACATCCACAAATGCAGCATTGCGTATTGCGAAAAGAGTGTAACGGGACAGATGGTGGATCGTGGTTCCGTCGCCGCTCGGAAACGAGACCTGGTCGCGTTCGCGGAATCGCGGACAGCCCCCTTTGTTGCAGGGTTGGAGGCCACGTTGTTCTCGGGCTGGGTGTACGACACGCTCTTGCCGTACGCCGCCGAACTGCACGTGGGGCATCCTCTACGCCTCAAGGCGCTGTCGAAGAACAAGAACGACCGGATCGACGCGGAACTTATCGCGAATCTATTGCGGGCGGATCTGTTTCCCTCGTGCCACATGGCTCCGCCCGAAGTGCGCGAGTTGCGGCGCGTGCTTCGCTATCGCAACTTCCTGGTGATAGAGGCGACGCGGATGAAGAACAAGGCCGCAGGCATCCTCATGGAAGCAGGCATCGAGTATTACAAAACAAAACTGCACTACAAGGGGTATTTCTCCGAGCTGCTGGACAGCCTCGAAGGAGTACCCAACTCCGTGCGTGGCTTGCTCAAGATGACCCGAAGCAACATCGAGCTGTTCACCCAGGCGCAACGCCAATTGCTGGACGCGTTGAAGAACCATGCCGCATTGCGGGAGCGGGCCCAATTGCTCAAGACCGTGGGTGGCGTGGGCGATGTGACGGCGCTGACCTGGGCCTTGGAGATCGACGATCCGCATCGGTTCGGTCGCGTCAAGGACGTGCAGAGCTATTGTGGGCTGTGCGCGGCCCAGCACGAATCGGGCGTCAAGGAACGGCGCGCTCCGTTGTCCAAGGAGCGCAACCCGCACCTGCAAACCATCCTCATCGAAGCGGCCAAACTGGCGCCCGGCAAGCAGCGTCATTTGCGCGACGTACACCAAGCCGCTCTCGAGCGGGGTTACAACCGCAATCGTGCGTCCCTTGCCGTGGCCCGCAAGCTGGCTGCGTACCTTTTGGCCGTGGACAAGTCGAA
>JBAZRU010000465.1:0-6008 GCA_041662805.1 Candidatus Hydrogenedentales bacterium
CATTGCGCAAATCCCGTTCCAGCTTGTCAAGCTTGACGCCGCTTTCGCTCGAGATGACGCGCGCGGCCGTGGTCACTATCGACAACTGCGCCTTGGGTCCCCAGGCATACGCGGGAGCGGCAAGCAGTCCAATGCAGAGCGCCCCCGAAACGATGCTCTTCGTCCAGATCATGACAGACTCCCCTGCGTTTCGCCGCGTGCGACGGACGCGGTCGACGGCCTCGATTGGGCGGCGGATTGTTTGAGTTGGCCGACAAGCGCCTCAACTTCCTTCGCGCCGGATTCGGGGTCCTCCGGGTCCACGCTCGCGAGATACGTTTCGAGTTCGCGTACGCCTTCGGCGATCGCGCGCCGTTGAATCAGGAGCAATCCGTTCTCCAGATGGGCAGGCCCATAATTGGGATCCAGTTGGATTGCTTTGCGAAATGACTCCGTGGCCCCGTCGGGATCGCCGACCTTCGCCAAGGCCCGTCCGCGAACCGTTTCCACTTCCGATGCATCCGCTCCCGAGAGTTTTGCGGTCACGGCGTTCAGCGATTCGAGGGCGCGCTCGGCGTTATCCTGACCGATATATATGCGAGCAGCATGGACAGCGGCCTTCGTGGAATACTCGCCGTTGGTGCGCGCCAACTCGTCGAGCGTTTTCAACGCAGGCTCGTACATGCGCTGCTTCTCCATGCAGACGGCCTGGAAGAACCGCGTCGAGGGGGCGGTGTCGCCCGCATCGACGGCCTGTGTCAGCAGGTCGAGGGCTTCGCCATATTGTCCTTGCGAAACAAGGAGCAGACCCGCTTGCGCCAAGACATCCTTTTGAATGGATGTCTTCCCGCCAATGGCTTCCAAGAGACTCGCTATGGCGTCCTTAACGTTGCCCTGCTGCGCGGCAAGGATTCCCAACGCCGCTTGAACATCGGCGTTCTGCGGCACTTGCGACCGCACGGCCTCCAGTTCGCGCCGCCCGCCGTCTGCGTCCTTCTGCCGAACCATCGCCACTGCCAGCGCAAGGCGGCGGTCGGTATTTGCCGGGGCCTTATCGGTTACGCGCCGCAATGCGTCAATCTGGGATTCAGCGGCATCTTGAGTTCCCTTTGCCAATGCCAGCAAGTACAGCGCCTCGTCATCGTCGGGATGGGCTTTAACGACATTGTTCAGAATCGCAATCTGGCGGTCGCGCGTTCGGGCGTCCGGACGTTGCTGCATGCTGACGACTGCCAGTATGCCCGCGTCGCGATCCGTGGGATTCAGTTGCGCCGCCTTCTCCAACGATTGTGCTGCGTTCGAGAAATCGCTGCTTGTCCAATACAGCTTTCCGAGCACCAGGTTTGCGCGCGGATCGTCGGGCTTCTTAACAAGATACTTGACCAACAGGTCGGTCGCCTCCGTCACGCGGCCGTCTGCTGCCAGTCTTTGGGCTTTGGCTACGGGGTCTCGTGTCAACACAAACACGGCAATTGCGCCGGCGATCACAAAGAGAGCACCCGCCGCGATGAGCGCGTTGCGCAGCGCCGGATTAGACGAGGTCTGCACGATGCGCTGCTGTTCTTGGGCTATCTTCTGGCCGGTCAACAAGTTGGTGCCGCACGCCACGCAAATGATATCGCCGTCGCGCACCAAGGCGCCGCAACTCGGACAGGTCTGACTACTCGCCGATGTGGCGGGACGAGATTGCTTCGCGGGCTGCTTGCGCAGAAATCCTCCGCAATGGACGCAACTGTCCAGCTTGGGATCGGTGAGTTTGTCGCAGTACGGACATTTAATCATCGTAGCCAAGACATGTACCTCATGGGTTTGCGGTACCAAGCCACCCCGCCGTGCGCCGGCGGCCCAGCTTCCTGAAATGATTCATCGCCCACACACATCGTCATCCAGGACTCCGCACCGAACTCAACCACACTCGTCGTTCGGGAAAGGCGCTTTGCACTTTGCGCATGACTCCGCGTCGAGTGAGTTTCGCTCGCCGCATTTCGCGCATCGCTTGCGAATCAACGCGGGTACTACTAACACGCCAATGAGCGCAACAATCCCCAGCATCACCAGAACATAGGTGGTCCCAGGCATTTGTCTGTTGCTCCATCAGGCCCGCGTGACACGCCCTTCACGTCGTATCACCACACTTAGATTATACCCCGATTCTATCCGCGCCGGGGAGAACAGTCAATTAATTACTCATTATTATCTCAAGAGCCAACAGACGTCGCACTCGTAAGGCATTATTCAACAATGCCTTACCGCAGAACGCAGCGCTCCCGGCTTATCCTCGCCCCATTTTCGCATTTTTCAATCCGGTGCGCCGGTAGCGTCTCTCTCCGCAAACGCGTCGAGGCGATTCTTAATCTCTGCTTCCTTGCCTCGATCGGTGGGCTGGTAGTACGTACCTCGCGGGACGCCGTAGTCCTGTGAAACGTATCCATCTTTATGGTCGTGGGCGTACTGGTAGCCCTCGCCATGGCCCAACGTCTTCGCGCCGGGATAGTGGGCGTCTTGCAGATGCTTGGGGACGGCCACGGTCTTGCCCTCGCGCACGTCGTTTGTCGCCTGGGCGATGCCCATGTAGGCGGCGTTGCTTTTTGGCGCGCACGCCACGTAGGTCGCCGCTTGGGCGAGGATAATCTGTGCCTCCGGCATGCCGATGAATTCGCAGGCCTGCCACGCGGCCGTTGCCACGACGATCGCCATCGGGTCGGCGTTGCCTACGTCTTCCGAGGCGGCAATGCAGATGCGCCGCGCGATGAAGCGGGGGTTTTCGCCCGCAACCAACATCAGCGCCATCCAATACAAGGCGGAGTCCGGGTCGGTTCCGCGCATGCTCTTGATGAACGCAGACGCCGCGTCGTAGTGCTGGTCGCCGGTGCCGTCGTAGTGGATGAGCTTCTTCTGGATCGATTCCTGCGCGACGTCGATGGTGACGTGCACGACGCCGTCGGCGGGCAGCGTCGTGAGCACGGCAATCTCCAGCGCATTGAGCGCACGGCGCGCGTCGCCTTCGGCGTAGGTTGCGAGGTGCATCAGGGCGTCGTCGTCTGCGCGCACGTCGATGTCGTTCCATCCGCGTTCGGGATGCGCAAGCGCGCGCTTCATCAAACGCACGACATGCTCCTCTTGAAGCCGATGCAATTCGAACACCTGCGACCGCGACAAAAGCGGGGCCACCACGGAGAAGAAGGGATTCTCGGTCGTCGCGCCGATGAGGATGATGTTTCCGTTCTCGACATCGGGCAACAGCGCGTCTTGCTGTGCGCGGTTGAACCGGTGGATCTCGTCGACGAAGACAATGGTGCGCCGTCCGTCGTGCACGCGCCGCGCCTTCGCCGCATCAATCAGTGCACGCAAGTCTTTCACGCCGGAAGTGACTGCGTTCAGATTGTCGAACACGGATTGCGTACGCATTGCGATGAGACGCGCCAGGGCGGTCTTTCCGCAGCCTGGGGGGCCATAGAGGATCAGCGAGGTAACGCGGTCGGCTTCGATGGCCCGGCGCAGGATCTTGCCGGGACCCACGATGTGCTCCTGTCCCACAAGGTCGTCCAGCGTGCGCGGGGACACGCGCCGCGCCAACGGCGCTTCCTTGCGCAGGCGTTCCGCGGCGGCATGTTTGAAGAGGTCGTCTGGCATGCGGGTAGGATACCCCAGTTGTTGCGACGGCACAAAGGGAAGTGCGTCGGGCTTGACAAGTTCATCGGATGCGTGTGTGGCTGGAGCACAACACGCCGTCCCGGTATGATTCGCCCTGTTCTTTAGGTAGGAGGAAAACCCGTGCAATCGGGTCGAGAGCAGCAAATCGATTCCCCTGATGCTGGCGCGATGAGAACGGAGAGTATGCGCGAGCTCATCGCCGTCTTTCTTCGACTGGGTCTGACGGCATTTGGTGGGCCTGCCGCGCACGTGTCGATGATGGAAGACGAATTCGTGACGCGCCGGCGCTGGCTCAGCCGCCAGGACTTCCTCGATATCCTGGGGGCGGCGAATCTGATCCCGGGCCCCAACTCCACCGAGATGGCCATTCACATCGGGTTTCGTCGCGCGGGGCTTCACGGTTTCGCGATTGGTGGCGCGTGCTTCATTCTGCCTGCCGTGGTCATCGTGATGATGGTGAGCTGGGTGTACGTCCAGTATGGCACGCTGCCGCAAGCCGCGGGCATGCTGCACGGCATAAAGCCAGTCATCATGATCATCATCCTTCAGGCGTTGTGGAAGCTGGGCCGGTTGGCGCTGAAAGACTGGTATCTTGTCGTGGTTGCGGCAGCGAGTATCGTCCTGAATCTTTGGGGCGTGAACGAGATTGTTGTGTTGGCTGTCGCGGGGATCCTCGTGCTGTTCGCAAGGGGAGTGTCCACGCGCGCCATTCGCAATACAACTCCGGCCCTTGTTATTGGCGCACTTCCCCTCGGAGTCTGGACGTCCGCATCCGCGGCGTCCGGCGTTGCAGTTCCCGCGAGTCTGAGCGCACTGTTCCTGTTCTTCCTGAAGGTGGGCGGTGTCTTGTTTGGCAGTGGCTATGTGCTGCTCGCGTTCATTCGCGCGGACTTGGTAGAACGATGGCACTGGTTAACGGAGGCTCAATTGCTCGACGCCATCGCAATCGGGCAAATCACTCCGGGCCCTCTCTTCACGTCGGCGACCTTCATCGGATACATCCTCGCGGGACCCTGGGGAGCCGCAGTGGCCACGACAGGTATCTTTCTTCCCGCCTTCATCTACGTCGCGCTGAGCATCCCGTTGCTGCCTCGCCTTCGAAAGTCCGCGCGGTTCGCCGCGGCGTTGGACGGCATCAACGCAGGTTCGCTGGCGCTCATGGCTGTCGTGTCGTGGCGGCTTGGGTATGCTGCGATGGCGGATTGGATGTCGATAGCCATTGCCTGCGCGACGGCAGTTCTCCTCATACGCTATCGCGTCAACTCGACGTGGCTTGTGATCGGAGGTGGGCTCGTGGGTCTACTCTTCGTCAGGTGAATTTAGAAGCCGGCTGAATGTTCCGGGCTTGTGTTGGTGTGTCCGACGTCCTTGCGTGATTCGCTACGACTAATCTGTATGGATGCGCTCAGCCGGAAGTCTCACTTTGCGTCAAGCATGACTTGCTTGATCCGATACCAGAATAATCCGAACGCCACACAACAAATAGCAAGCAGGACCAGTCTTCTCCACGTTTCGAAATTATCACTCAACACCCCGGCAAAGCTCCCAAGGCCCGTGCAAAACACTCCGATCAATGCCAGGAATTCCATTTTGCGATTCATTGAAGTGCCCCTCAGTTCCGAAGCGCCACTGCATTTTGCGCCCGCGAAGTTTACGGAAGGCTACGCGACAGGACTACCGCTCAGGACTCACCGGCGCGGAAGGAATGACGAGGTCGTCGTTGGTACCGGCATGGACACGCTGATCGCCGGGATCGGCGGCGGGACGCACGACGACCGTGTAGGTTACCCAACCCAACACGATGATGCCACACACGGCGGCCCACGTAACAAGCTCGTTCATCCATGCGGGCAACATGATCTGGTTGGTATCGGAACGGCGAAGGAATCGCCCCGAAGGTTTAATGGCGTCGTGATAGATGTCGATGTAGCGATCGGGATCCAGTTCGAGAAACTGGCAGTAGGTGCGAAGGAAACCGACGGCGTAGCACGGCGCGGGCATTTGTTGCATGTCACCCGCTTCGAGCGCACGAATGAATGTCGGCGACACTCGAATCTTGCGATAGACATCATCGACGGAAAACCCGAGTTCTTCCCGTCGTTGCCGCAGGTCTGTTCCTGGGAATGCTTGCTTAACCGTCATAGTGCTAAGCCACCTCGTCGCTGGGCGGAACACTCACCAGGATTTCCCGAGCTTTGCTTCCGCTGTGCGGCCCCACGATCCCCTTTAACTCCATCATATCGATTAACCGAGCGGCCCGAGTATACCCTACCCTCAAGCGCCGTTGCACCATAGAAATTGAGGCCTGTCCGGTCTCCAACACAACCCGTATGGCCTCGTCGAACAATTCGTCGTCCTGATCAATGAGATCCTCA
>JBAZRU010000466.1:0-6006 GCA_041662805.1 Candidatus Hydrogenedentales bacterium
CGGCAAGTTCGTGATGGCGGAGTTTGTCGCCATCGGCGGTCTGACGCCCCTCATGAAGACCTTGCTCGACGCGGGCCTCTTGCACGGCGACTGCCTGACTGTCACCGGAAAGACCATCAAGCAGAATCCCGCGGTCGTGAAACCGTATCCTGCCGGGCAAGAGATTGTTCGTCCCTTATCCGATCCGATCAAGAAAGACGGACACCTCGTCGTGCTGTACGGCAATCTCGCGCCCAAGGGGGCCGTCGCCAAAATCACCGGTAAGGAAGGCATGCGCTTCACCGGAAAGGCGCGCGTGTTCAACTCCGAAGAAGACGCCCTCAAGAGCATTCTCGACGGCACAGTCAAGAAAGGCGACGTGATCGTCATTCGCTACGAAGGCCCGAAGGGTGGCCCCGGCATGCGCGAAATGCTCGCGCCCACATCCGCCGTCATGGGCAAAGGCTTGGGCAAGGACGTTGCGCTAATCACCGATGGCCGTTTCTCCGGCGGCAGCCACGGATTCGTGGTAGGTCACATCACACCCGAGGCGCAAGTCGGAGGCCCGCTGGCCATCGTGAAAAACGGAGACCCCATCACCATCGACGCCGATAAACGCACGCTTGACCTCGGCATTCCGAAGACCGAGATCCAGAAGCGCCTCAAAGCATGGAAAGCGCCGAAGCCCCGTTACGTCCGCGGCGTGTTGGCAAAATACACCCATCTCGTGAACTCGGCTTCCGAAGGCGCGGTCACCGACGCGACCCTGCCCTTCTCGAAGTAGCCTCGTCAACGAATTCCGCATCGGGCCGCGCGGCGCATCCAGCGCCGCGCGGCCCGAGCCGTCAATGCGTTCGCAAGACGCCCATTGTGCTATCCTTCGCTCCGAACCGTGAGAGGCACAAGCCAAGATAGGCTCATTGCCGGACTTCCGACGGGCATTGCAACAATCGAGATTGCCGTTGCCTGCTTGAAATGTCTAGGGGGCGAGGAACGAAAGGGGTATGGCCCAGCCTGACGAAATAACAGACGCGACGCCCGTCGATTGGTCTGAGGGCGACGTCATTCTCGGCATCTACGAGGTGCGGCGGCTCTTGGGCCGGGGTGGCATGGGCAACGTGTATCAGGTGTACCACCGAGGCTGGGACCAAGACCTTGCCGTGAAATGCCCCAAGGCGGAAGTGTTGTCGGCGCGAGGCGGGGCGGAGTCGTTCGAGCGCGAATGCGAGATGTGGGTCAACCTCGGTCTGCATCCCAACGTGGCGAGTTGTTACTACGTGCGCAGACTCGGCGGCGTCCCGCGCGTGTTCGCCGAATACGTCACGGGCGGCACGCTCTCCCAATGGATACACAGCGGACACCTCTACCGGGGGTCTCGCGAACAAATTATCGAGCGCGTTCTCGACATTGCCATTCAGTTTGCCTGGGGATTGCGATACTCGCACGCACAAGGCCTTGTTCACCAGGACGTCAAGCCGCTCAACGTGCTGATGACGAAAGAGGGCGTCGCCAAGGTCACGGACTTTGGTCTGTCGCGCGCGCTGTACGTCGCGTCGGGCGCGCCCGAGACGCGGTCGAGCAAAGGGCTGGGGTCGCGCGGCACGCCTGCCTACTGTTCGCCCGAGCAAGCAAGCCGGGGAGTCATGTCGCAGGCGACGGACATCTGGAGTTGGGGGATCTCCCTGTTCGAGATGTTCGTCGGCGACGTTACGTGGATGGCCGGCCAAATGGCCGATGGCGCTTTGGACCAATACCTTGAATTGGGTCCCGAGAACGAACGTGCGCCGGAAATGCCCGACTCCATTCTCGACCTGTTGCGCGCGTGCTTTCGCGACGATCCATCCCAGCGCCCGGCAGGCATGGCCGACATCCTCTCCACGCTGGAAGCAGTCTATAAGGACATCGTCGGGCAGTCCTACCCTCGCGCAGTTCCCCAAGCCGCGGAAACGACCGCCGACCGCCTCAACAATCGCGCAGTCTCCTTGTTGGACTTGGGCAAGCAGGAAGAGGCCGACCAACTGTGGGAGCGCGCACTCCGCTACGAACCGAACCATCCGGAGTCTACCTACAATCGCGCGCTACGCGCGTGGCGCATCGGACGCACGACCGACATGACGATGCTGCACCTTGCGCGCGAGCTATGCCGCCTCCAACCCAAGGACTGGATGCCCGTGTACATGTTCGCCCAACTCCACCTTGAGCGCGGCGACTATCAGGCGGCCCTTGAATTACTCGAGCGGCTGCAAGGGGTCGACCTCGGCGGACACGAAGTGGTTGCCGCGATCGAGACCGCAACGGAGCGCAAACCGGCGACCCGGCGTCTCATCAGCACCTTCGCCCATCGCACCGGTGAAGTGACCGCGGTCTGCATGAGCTGGGACGGCCACTTGGCGTTGTCGGCGACCACTTCAAAACGATGGCCCGGAAAGCTGACCGCGTGGAACGTGACGACGGGCGAGCGACAGTTCGATTTCTTGGGGCACACCGCGCCCATCCTGTCTTTGGCCCTTAGCGCAGATGGTCTTCACGCGGTCTCCGGCTCCATGGATCAGACTGCGCGCGTGTGGGAAGTGGTTTCCGCCGACTGCATCCAAGTCCTTCAAGGGCATACCGGACCCGTTAATAGCGTGGTCATTACCGATGACGGTCAAGGCATTCTCACCGCAGGCACCGACGGCACGGTCCGCCTCTGGAATCGCATGTCGGGACAATGCGAGCGCGTCTTCACCGCCCACCGGGGCGAGGTGACCATGCTGGCGCCCGGCCGCTCCGGACTATCATTTCTCACCATCGGTTCCGATGGCGTCCTGGCGCACTGGGAGATCAAATCGGGACGCCGCCTTGCCGCCATAGAGGGCTTCTCCAGCCGTTTGCGGTCGCTGGCCGTCAGCAACGACCGGCGAGCGGCGATGGTGGGCCTTGAGGATGGCTTCGTCGATCTCATCAATCTCGAAGGGAACCAGCGCGTCGCCCACCGCAAGGCGCACAGCGAACCCGTTATCTCCGTATGCCTCAGCAAGCGCGGCCACTTCGCGCTCACCGGCGTGCGCGGGGGGAAGCTCCGGCTTTGGGAAACGCCTACAGGTCGTTGCCTGCACACATTCGCGGGCTCCGCGCCGGTCAGCATCGGCGGCGATGAGAGCGTCGCCCTATCCGGCGGCGGCAATGGCACGCTCAAGCTCTGGGCAATCGGCTTCGGCTACCCCACAATCTTCGCGCCGATGATCCTGTGCAGAGCGCGCGAGCACGGTGCATAGAGCGGACAAGCGCCGCACGGTAGGCCTATACGCAGCGCGCCCATTGCAGAGTCGGGCGCAAACACTTATGATGCATGGCATTGCATGGGCTGGAGACGAACATGTCTGCGGCAAGAAGTAATGAGACACTAGCCGAGAGAATGGAGGTTTCGTGTGTCTATGAAACATCGAATATTCTGGAGTGTACTTGGGTTGCTCTTCGCCGCAAGGCCACAAATCGCCATGGCCGTTGACGAGAACACGCCCGCACCCGCGGGGATCGAAGTCCTCACGCTGTGGCCCGACGGCGCGCCCGGCGCGGTGGGCGACACACCAGCCGACAAACCTACGCTGGCCAATTTCCCCGCACCGAAAGACAAGGCCACCGGAGCTGCCGTGGTGATTTGCCCGGGGGGCGGCTATGGCGGTCTCGCCATCACCTACGAAGGATATGAAGTCGCGCAATGGCTGAACACGGCGGGCGTGTCTGCCTTCGTGCTGAAGTACCGCCATTCGCCGGCCTACCGCCATCCCGCTCCGTTGCAGGATGCGCAGCGCGCCATCCGTACCGCGCGTGCACGCGCCGCCGAGTGGGGTATCGACCCAGCCAAAATCGGCATCCTCGGCTTCTCCGCGGGCGGTCACCTGACGGCCACCACCGGCGTGGCCAAAGCCGACGGCGATGCGGCTTCGTCCGATCCGGTCGAACGCGTTTCGGCGCGTCCCGATTTCATGATCCTCGGCTATCCCGTTATCACCATGGTTGGCGACTACGGACATGCGGGCAGCCGCGCCAATCTGTTGGGCGAGAACCCCGACCCGAAGCTCGTGGAAGAGGTGTCGCCCGAACTGCACGTAACGAAAGATACGCCACCGGCATTTCTCATAAGCACAACGCAAGACACCGGCGTACCCGCGACGAACAGCGTCGTCTTCTACCAAAAGCTCTTGGACAACGGCGTCTCCGCGGAATTGCATGTCTTCCTCGAAGGCAGGCATGGACTTGGCCTTGGCACCGGCGAACGCAGTGGGCATGCCTTCAGCGAGTGGCCGGACTTGTGCCTGAAATGGCTGAGGGCTATCGGAAAGATCTGACCTTCGGCCACCACCGAACTCGACTAACGAGGCCTCACAACGCGTCAGCCCAAGGAGAAGCAAGGTCTGTGAAAGACTTCGAAAACAAAGTGGCCTTGGTGACTGGCGCCGGAAGCCCCCGGGGAATCGGGCGAGCCGTTGTTGAGACGTTGGCGCGCATGGGCTCGCGCATTGTCGCCTCCGACGTGGAGGAGCCTCTCCCGGATGTCATCCACGAGGTTCTAGGCTACAAACACGGCGCGAAGCAAGGCCTCGACGACACAGTCGCGGCGGCGCAGGCCCTTGGCGTCGAGGCGATTGCGATTCGTGCCGACATCACCGTGCCGGAGGACGTCGAGCAACTTGTGGCCCAAGCCGAAGACGCTTTTGGCCGTATCGATTCTCTCGTCAATGTTGCCGGCGGCTCGTGGGGCTCGAACCGCGTGGGCGAATACGAACCCGAACAATGGCTCGACACGATTAAGGTCAATCTCTTCGGCGCGTTTCTGACCTCGCGGTATGTGCTGCCCATCTTCGAGAAGCAGCGCGGCGGCGTCATCGTGAATGTCGCTTCTATCGCCGCCGAGCGCGCGTGCGAAATGGTCTCCGCCTATAGCGCGGCCAAAGCGGGACTCGTAGCGCTGACGCGCGACATCGCGGTCGAATACGGTCCTCAGGGTATTCGCGCAAACGCCGTGCTGCCCGGCGACATTCAAACGGACTTGCTCGCCATGGAATTCAAAGGCATGGCCACGATGATGGGTGTAGCCGAAGACAGAATAGTCGAGCAAGCTGTCGCCGCAAGCCCGCTCAGGCGACTCGGGATTCCCGCCGACGTTGCCGAACTCGTCGCATTTCTCTGCACAGACCACGCCTCGTTCTTGACCGGTCTGGCAATTCCCGTAACCGGCGGAAAAGAACTGCCTTGGCGGACTTCCTGACGTGCGCGCGACACTCGGCAAATCCTCGAGACGGTTTCTCGCCTATTGCGCGATAGGTGTCCATGTCGCATGCATTGGCGCAATGGCGGACCCTTCCGCGGACTTTGCCGCGCGAAGGCAGGCGCTCTTTGAACTTGTTCTCAATGGCGACAGCTACAACGTTCATGGCCAAGCCATTCGCATCGCCGCGGGTCAACCACTGCAAGGCGACGTGATCGAAGGCTCGTGCGCCTTCATTGACTCGCGCCACGACTGCGCCGACTTCCATTTGAATGGCATCCTTCGATTGCTTCACCAGTTTGGCGACAGCCCACTACTATCTCCCGAGTTGCGCAATCGCATGAAGTCCACCGTCCTCGGTTTCAAGTACTGGCCCGACGAACCCGGCATCGATTCGATGTGCTCCTGGAGCGAGAATCACTACATCTTGTTTGCGTCCGCGGGCTACCTCGCCGGTCAACTCTGCCCCGACGAGGTATTCACAAACTCGGGCAAGTCCGGTCGCGAACTGATGGCGACGCATCGCCCACGTATTGCGCGATGGCTCGATCTGCGTTTCCACACCGGCTTCAGCGAATGGCTTTCCAACGTCTACTACGACGAAGACCTTGCGGCCGTCTTGAATCTTGCGGACTTATGCCAGGACGAGTGGATTGCGCAACGCGCTGCAATGGTGACGGACCTCCTCTTGGCCGATATCGCCCGGAACTCGTTTCGGAACTCGATGCCCAGGACGCATGGCCGCTCCTACGAAGAGCACCTGAAGACGACTAGCA
>JBAZRU010000467.1:0-5988 GCA_041662805.1 Candidatus Hydrogenedentales bacterium
ACGGTTCAGGCCGATATTCTGAAAGAAGACCAAGCGCAGAACACGTGCATCTTCTCGGTCGATTTCGCGTTGCGCATGATGGGCGACGTCCAGCAGTACTTCGTCGACCACGCCATCGCCAACTTCTATTCGGTATCGATCTCCGGCTTCCACATGGCGGAGGCAGGCTGCAATCCCGTCACGCAAGCGGCCTTCACGCTGGCCAACGGGTTCACCTATGCGGAGTACTACCTTTCGCGCGGCATGAAGATCGACGATTTCGCGCCCAACTTGTCGTTCTTCTTTTCCAGCGGCATGGACCCCGAGTATGCCGTGATCAACCGCGTGGCGCGGCGCATCTGGGCCATTGCCCTCCGCGACAAGTACGGAGCCAGCGAACGTTCGCAGAAGTTCAAAGTGCATATCCAGACCAGCGGACGCTCGCTGCACAGCCAGGACTATCAGTTCAACGATATCCGGACGACGCTGCAGGCGTTGATGGCGCTGTTCGACAACTGCAATTCGCTGCACACAAACGCGTACGACGAAGCCGTAACCACGCCTTCGGAAGGTTCCGTGCGGCGCGCGCTGGCGATCCAGGCGATCATCAACAAAGAGCTGGGCATCTACGCCAACGAAAACCCCTTGCAGGGATCGTTCATTGTCGAAGAGCTGACCGGCCTCGTCGAAGAGGCCGTCCTCAAGGAATTCGAGCGAATCTCGGAGCGTGGAGGCGTGCTCGGCGCGATGGAACTCGCCTACCAGCGCGCCAAGATTCAAGACGAATCCCTGCATTACGAATCGCGCAAGGCTTCCGGCGAATACCCCATTGTCGGCGTCAACACCTTCGTCGATCCCGACGCCGATCACGAAGCGGAGGCAGGACGGTTGGAATTACGCCGCGCAACGGACGAAGAAATCCAGGCGCAACTGCGCCACGTCCGCGAATTCCAGGAGCGCAATGCGGCCGCCGCCCCCGACGCACTGAAAAACCTCCAGAACGTTGCGCTATCCGGAGGCAATATCTTTGCCGAACTGATGAAGACCGTCCGCACCTGCACCCTCGGCCAAATCACGCAGGCCCTCTTCGAAGTCGGCGGCAGGTACCGGAGGAACATGTAGGACAGTCGCGCACCTGATTTGCATCGCGGTTCTGTGGCAGAATGTCCGTGTTCACGTGTGGCCTCCGGGGGGCGGGCGCACGCTACGCGGAGCACCCTCGCCATGCATCGAATCGTCCCCCTTCTCATTGCGCTATTTCTGCCAGCCCTTTCCTTTGCCGAGGCGCAGCCTTGGCTTGCCTCCGGCGACTACAGCTCGATCCAGATGGTTGTGTCGCCAAATGCCACGGTCGCGGAGCAAGAGGCCGCGAAGGTCTTTGCCGAGTTTTGGGAGCGTTGCACAGGGAAGAGTGCGGTTTCCGAGAAGCTTGCGGCAACGCGTGTGCCCGTCTACGTCGGAAGGTCGAGCCTCACGCCCGAAGTCGACACGCAGATCGATTGGGACGCACTCAAAGGCGACGGCGTCTATCTGCGATCATTTGACGCCCCGCGCGCACTGGTCGTCGCGGGAGGAAACCGGCTGGGGACGGTCTACGCGGCATACGAGTTTTTCGAACGCTATTTTGGGGTGCGGTGGCTCGCGCCCGGCGTAGTTCACGTGCCTCCCGCGCCCGCGGACCTTGGCCGCATCGAGTACCAATACACGCCGCCTTTCGTGCATCGCAGGGCCGGCCTTCCCGAAGGCGCGGACCCCGATACCTATCGCAACGCCTCGATATTCACGTTTGGGATCTACGGGCACTCGCTGTACAAGCTCGTCCCTCCCGAGGAGCATTTCGCGAGTCATCCCGAGTACTACTCCGAAATTGGCGGCAAGCGCATTGCGGCGCAGCACTTCGATTGGCACGACGTTACCCAGGCGTCCAAGTTTCCATCGGAGGCGGGCCAACTCTGCATGAGCAATCCGGAGGTTGCGCGCGTAATAGCCGACGCCATCGTCGCGATGGCCAAGGAGAAGCCGGAGGCCAACGCATGGAGCGTGTGCCAGATGGACTGGGGCAACAATTGCGCGTGCGCGAATTGCAGGGCCATCGATGAGCGCGAGGGCACGCCGATGGGATCCCTGCTCACCGGCGTCAATCGCGTGGCGGAGAATATCGAGAAGGAATTGCCGGGGCACTTCATTCACACGTACGCCTACACGCACACGCGAAAGCCGCCGCGCACGTTAAAGCCGCGGGCAAACGTACTCATCCATCTGTGCTCGCTGGAGGCGGACTATGCGCGTCCGTTGAACGACCCGGAATCGCGCATTAACGGGTCCTACGCGCGCGACGTAGCCGCATGGGCGGCGATCACGAATAACCTGCTCATCTATAACTACCCGCTCAATGCCTTTCGCCATCAGTTGCCCAGGCCGATGCTGCACGTTCTGGGCCCCAACATGCGCTTCTTCGCGGATGCCCATCCACTCGGCGTGTACGAGCAGGGCGGCGCGGGCAAGATCTTCGATTTCGGTTACCTGAAGCCGTATGTCTTGTCGAAACTGTTGTGGGATCCCTATGCCGACTCGGAGGCGATCCAGAAGGAATTCGTCGAGCTGTACTACGGGAAGGCCGCCCCGCACATCTTCGAGTACATAGCCTATGCGACGAAGTTCGTGCGAGAGAAACGGGTGTTCCTGAGCATCTTCGACAAAGGCGGATGGATTGACCGCGAATTTGTGACGAACTCGGACGCGATTCTGAAAAAGGCGCTGGCCGCGGCGGAATCCGAAGAGATTCGCAAGCGCGTGGACTTGGTCTACCTGACAATCCAGTTGGCTTCGCTCGTGTGCAACCCGGAGGTCAAGTACGGCGAAGATACGTTGACAATGACGCGGCAACGGCTTATCTCCGCCGAGGCTTACGTGGAACGGTTGAAGCAGTTTGAGATTAGGCTGCTCGGAGAGTACATCGCCCCGGAAGAAGCCATCGAATCGTATGGCGGGCCGGACGTCGCGACGACGCCAATCGTGCGCCTGCGAAACGACCGCTACGAGATCATTGTCGCGCCTGAGTTCAGCGGCTCGATACTCCGGTTTCACGACACGAAGACGGGCGTAGAGCTACTACGTGGGCACGAAGATTGCGGCGTAGCGCCGGGGACTTGGCAGGACTGGACGAATCAGAATGCCATGGGCGAGCAGGCAGTCGCGAAGACGTATCGCGTCGTCGAGAAGGATGAGAAACGCGCGGTCATCGAGGCGGCGACGCAAACGGGACTGACCGTGCGGCGCACCATGCGGCTGACGGACGACGAGCGGTTCGAGGTTACCATCGCGCTAACGAATACCACGGACAAACCCCTGTCCGCGATGGTGAAATCGCACCCGGAGTTCGACGCGCAGTGCATTGAATGCGTGCCGGAGATTTGGATTGAGCGCGACGGCACGTGGGCGCGCCTCAACGAAGGATCCGAATACGATCAAGCGTGGGGCTTTGGATTCGAGGAGCCGAACGGTGCGCGCCGGTGGGGATTCCGTGCCAACGCCAATTCGCCTATGCTCGTTTGCGAATTCGAGCCGGGCGAAATCGAGACATTGATGTGGTATCACGACACGTCGGCGTCGAGCCGCCAGGTCAATCTTGAGCTGATTCCGCCGCGTACCGAATTGGCGCCCGGCGAGTCCCGTTCGTTTACCGCGCGCTATTCCACCACGAGAAAGAACCCGCCGGAACTGTAGCGGGAACATAGAGAAAGGCCGCGCGGCTCCCGGTTGGGAGCGGCGCGGCCTTTCCGGAGTGAGTCACGCGAGGCGGTTCGCGGTGAGGTCGTAGAAGGGGACGCCGAGCTTGTGCAGGGCGTAGCCGGTTTCTTTGAGATGGTCGCCGTAGGCGAGCATCCAGTGGAAGCCGCGCATTTCCTGGGCGAGCATGTCGCAATCGCCTTCGATGGCGACATCGACCTGCGAGCGGCAGATGTCCAGGAAGGGATTGTCTTTGATGGTCCCCCGGAAGCCGACCCATTTCTTGTTCTCGAAATCGGGGTCGATCACGGTGACGGTCTGGCCTACCGTCATATCGACCTTGGGCGCGGCCCCGTAATCGGATTCGAAGTGGGTCATAAGGCGGACGGGTTCATTCTTGCGGCCGTTCATGCGGCGTGGCGCGGTGCAGTGCGCCAACGTGATCACGCCGTGATGCGGATACGTCGGGTCTTGCAGGAAGACGGGCACGGACGAAATGTAATGCAGCAGGACGCCCGAGGGGATCACGACAAAATCGGATTCGCAGAAGGCCATCATGCCGTCGTCGTTGATGACGCTGAGCGTGAGGCATGCGGTCGTGTTCGACATCGGCATGATGGCGCTCATGCAGTTGTTGATGGTCATCGCGGGCGCGTCGTGTTCGGCCATAAGGGTCACAAAGATGTCGCGCAAGACGAATGCGCCGACGACGTAGTCGTGCTTCGTTTCAAGTTTCGTGCGCGGTTGTTTGAGGTACTCTGCGGCGGCCGATTCCGCGCGCTTCATGGACGCGGCATCGGCGCGAGCCGCCTGGATGCGCGGACCCAGGTCGTCGTAGCTGACGGGGCGGATATCCATCTTCCACTGGTCGGCGGCAATCTTCGGGGCCTTCTGTCCGCCGGCGCCCCAGCCGCTGGCGTCGCCAATCGCGACGATGCGGCAACCGACGGTGCTCTTTAGCGCGGACAGGGCGCGCAGACGCCACAGGACATCGTCGTTGGAATCGACGACGACGTCCATGGGTTCGAGTCCAGGCTGCCCCCATTCGTCGACGGTCTTGCGGAGTAGACGCGGATGGGCGATTTCGTACCAGAGGTAGACCGGGCCGGACTTGTGGCGCACGAAGACGATATTGTGACGCTTGGGCGAGATGAGGGGTTCGATCTCGCCCGCGGCGCCGTACACGAGCATAACGTCCGCATCGCCTTCGCGGAGGGCATCGGCCGCGGCGGTATCGGACACGCGCACGATCGAGCGGAACTCCAACGGGAATTCGGCCTTCGCCTGCATGTCCTTCAGGTCGGCGGTGATGCGCGCCATCTCGGCTTCGATATCCGCATTCGTGTGCAGACCGCCCCAGGGACGCCAGCTAGTCGCTTCGCGCCGCTCGTAGACTTGGCAGGTAAGGGCGGGTTGCACGGTGAGGCATTTCCGTTTCAGCGATGGGACGCGGTGGATTGCAGGTACGGCGGCGGCGATGGGAACGTTGGAGACGGTTTCGCAGCCGGACAAGATGGCCGTGGCGGCAGCGCCTCCGCCTACCGACGCTAGAAACGAGCGGCGTCCCATTGAATGGGACGAACAGCCGCAGCAACCCTCGTGTGAATGCATGGCGCACTCCCCCTTGTTGTACCGCGCGCGATTGTACCCCCCGGCTCGATTCCCCGCGTGCGCGGTTCTTTGTGTCAGTATACACCCGGAAATCCGTGTGTAAAGGGGGCTGTTGGAGAAAGCGATTGCGGGACTGTGCGCGCCCTGCCGGGCGCACGAATAGAAGAGGCCCCGCTTCGGGGGGCCTCTATCAACACGCTGCATTCTTCGGGGAGGTGCTGCGCGGAAAACGGTGTCTATTTCACGTGAGCGGGCTCGTCGATCTGATTCTCGATGTGATGGCCCACCGGGGCTGGCGTGCGGTACGCGGGAGGCACATCGTCGACGATGTCGGTGCAGAGCCAACGGTACTTGCCTTCCATGAAGGCGTTGCCCACTTTCGTGAACGTGCGGTTGTGGTTCTTCTTCACGGCGCGGAAATTGTTCTCGATGCGCGTGCGCGCGTTCTTGCAGTAGAGATCGGCCAATTCCTGCGGGCCTTGGTTACTCGGCTCCTGCGCCAAGTGCGCCTCTGCATACGCGAGCGACGACGCCATCGTGAAGAGGTCGACGCCGACCTCGACGAAGTTCGCGAGCAGGAGCTGTTCGTATTCGAGCTTGGGTCCGAACTTTGCCATCGTGTGGAAGATGCGCCGCGCGAGTTTCTTGCAGTTGCTCGCGACAAACTTC
>JBAZRU010000468.1:0-5973 GCA_041662805.1 Candidatus Hydrogenedentales bacterium
ATGACACCCAATTCGTCATTACGATACGAGACATCACTGAACGCAAAGAGGCTGAGCTCGAGCGGCGAAAACTGGAAGCGCAGGTTCAACACTCGCAGAAACTGGAAAGTCTCGGTGTGTTGGCCGGGGGGATAGCCCACGATTTCAACAACCTCCTTGTCGGTATCATGGGGAACGCCGAGATGGCCCTTGACGAACTGCCCTCGCACGTGCAGTCCCGTGCATATATCGAGGATGTAATCAAGGCCGCCCAGCGCGCGTCGGACCTCAGCCGCCAGATGTTGGCGTACTCCGGTAAGGGCCGGTTCGTGGTGGAGCCGCTATGCTTGAATGACATCATTCGAGAGATGAGTCACTTGCTCGAGGTCTCCATCTCCAAGAAGGCAGTTTTACGTCTCAACTTCGCAGACCCCCTCCCTTCGGTTCGCGCCGATGCAACGCAGATTCGACAAGTCATCATGAACTTGATAACCAATGCAAGCGACGCGCTCGGAGAAGAGCCCGGCGCGATCGCCGTGACCACTGGTGTCGTCGAATACGATGCGCAAGTATTCGCTGCGGGATTCTTGAGCGACCCAGTCGAGCCGGGCCGGTACGTCTACGTGGAAGTCACGGACACGGGCTGTGGCATGGATGAGGCGACGAGGGCGCGTATCTTCGAGCCCTTCTTTACCACGAAGTTCACGGGCCGCGGGCTTGGCCTTGCCGCGGTCCTTGGTATTGTGCGCGGGCACAAAGGCTCTTTGAAGGTGTACAGCGAAGCGGGGAGGGGCAGCACATTCGCGATTCTGTTCCCGGCCTGCGAGGCCTCGGTAGTCGTTCCGCCCAGCGGCGGCGAGGCTTCGCCTGCATGGAGCGGGGCCGGCAACATTCTCATCGTCGACGACGAAGAAGTCGTGCGTATGGTGACGTCCCGCATGATCAAGAAGCTGGGATTTGAGACAATTCATGCGCAGGACGGCATCGAAGGCGTGGCGAAATTCAAAGAGCACATTGATGAAATCGTGTGCGTCTTATTGGACCTGACTATGCCCCGCATGGATGGAGAGACTGCCCTTCGCGAGATGCGCCGCTTCCGCGATGGCGTCCCAACCATCCTCATCAGCGGGTTCAACGAGCAGGAGGTTCAGAACCGGTTCGCAGGGGAAGGAATCTCAGGGTTCCTGCAAAAACCGTTCGCCATAAAGGACCTCATCGCTGCGCTGAAATCCGCCCTTGCCCAATCGGGGACTACTCTCCCATCACCTTGATTACGAGGCGCTTGCGGCGCTGCCCGTCGAATTCCGCGTAGTACACCTGCTGCCACGGCCCGAGATCCAGCCGTCCATTCGTCACCGGCACGATTACTTCATGGTGAATGAGGAGGCTCTTCAGATGGGCGTCCCCGTTGGTCTCCCCAGTTCGATGATGCCGGTAGTCCTCTCGAAACGGCGCGATGGATTCGAGCCATTCATCGATATCCGCAATCAACCCCGACTCCGCGTCATTGACGTAGACCCCAGCCGTGATATGCATGGCGCTTACCAAGGCCATCCCCTCTTGAATCGCGCTCTTTCGTACGACCTGCTCCACCTGCTCGGTGATGTTGACGTACTCCCGGTGCTTCTTCGTATTGAACCACAAATACTCCGTTTCGAATTTCATCGTGGGTTCCCTTTCCCCCTTTTGCTATGATTGATACAACTTTGCCCCACGCATTACGGGCCAACTCGTATTATACATGGGCAAATCCCTGTGATTTCCCCTGAGGGCATTCGGCGTATGCTCGCATGAAACATCACGGCATTATATGGGTCGTTACCGGCATAGCCGTGCTTGCCGCCGGCATTGTCGTCGGCGTTCGCGAGGCGCGCGCCCCCGTTTCCGATACCTTCGATTCTCCGATTCAGTCCGTTGTTGGCAGTCTCTCGACGCAGCAAACCGGAATGGTTGTCGAGGCGATGAAGGCATGTATCGACAAGGACCCTCAAGCCCGCCGCGACAATACCCGCTCCCTGGTCGAAGCGGTGGCCGCCTTGGCCGAAAACCGCGTCCTTGAGACGGCGGAGACCTATTACGCACTCGGGCTCCGTCTCAGCGGCCAGCAGCGATTCGGAGACGCGGAGGCAGCCTACCGCAAGGCGATCGAACTGCGCCCCGATTGGAACTGGGGCCACAGCGCCCTCGGGATTCTACTTCAGACGGTGGGCCGCGTAGACGAGGCAGAGCAGGCCTTTCGCACGGCCGTGGAGCTCGACCCGCACTGGAGCCGCGCCCACAATGATCTGGCTATCCTACTGCGTCTCACGGAGCGTTACGCCGAAGCGGAGACGGAAGCGAAGGAGGCACTCGCGCTCGACCCGGACAGCATTGCCGCGAACAACAACTATGGCAACTTGCTCGTGGCGTTGAAGCGATTCGACGAGGCGGAAGAAGCCTATCGCAAAGCGATTGCGTCGGAGCCCGATCACCCCGCCCCCTTCTTCAATCTCGCATGTCTTGCGTGCCTTCGCGGCCGCCGTGATGAAGTTGTGCCGTTGCTGCTTTGCGCGATAACGTTTGATGAGGCCTATCTTGAGCAGGCCCGCCAAGACCCCGATCTAGATTCCATGCGCGGAGACCCAGTCTTCCAGCACCTCGTCAGCACCACGATGTAGGGAGGAATGAGCGCGTCACGTCAGACGGGGCGGAATCCCTCGCGTGGCGTCGCGGTAACCGTCACGCAGCGCGTGAAGCAGGATTCGGCGGCACATGAAACCAAAAGGACGCGTGTTGCTTGCCAGCGTCATGCATGCGCGGCGGTACAGGGGTAGCAGCAGGCGTTCCGGCGCGGGTGTTCCCCATCGCAAAGGGCGAAGGTAGCGATTCCGCACGATATCGGACTGGGTCTTTTCAAGGACGCGCGGGAGCGTGTGCCCCTCGGCGTAGTAGCGGCGGCATTGCTCATCCAGGTTGAGCGGCATCCATAGGTAGGCGCAGGCCTCTTCGCAGTAGATCCCCCGGAGCCCGCGCTGTTCGAGACGGCTCGCCAGTTCGATGTCGTCCAACCCCGCAACCAGAAAACCTTCGTCGAAACCGCCGGCGTCAAGAAGTAGACTGCGCGGCAGGCTCAGATTCCAGATACGCCAGTCCAGGAAACGCAGGGGTTGGTTCTTCAGGAATGTCCGGCGTCGTCCCAATTCGCGTTCACCGAGAAACGCCTTCGCGTCGGCCTGAGGATGCTGGTCGATTTGGCCGATAACTGCGCACTCGCCTCCCGCGCGTTCCTGCGCGGCGATGTGGTTTTCGACAAGCCGAGGCCCGGCTAAGAGGTCGTCGTCGAGGAACAGTACCCATTGCCCTTTCGCGGCCTCCAAAGCGGAGTTGCGCGCGATGGTCGCGTTACTCGACTCTTGGCGCATGGTGCGGATGCGCACAGGCGCGCCCGCCGCATACCGCTGGACGACTTCCGGAGTTGCATCCGTGCTTCCCGCGTCCACAAGTAGAATCTCGAACCGTGCCGCGGGGTAGGACTGCTGCTCCAAGTGTGCCAACGCCATGGTTAACAGCGATGCCCGGTTGCGCGTTACCAGAATTACGGACAGATTCGTGGCTTCCATCGCAACTCCTGTATCGTTGCCGATTCCCCAGTGGAAACCCTGACGCTCTCGATATGGCCATCGTGAAAACTCGCGGTATGCCCGAACCAGCCCACCTGGAGGCAATTGGCCAAGCCTTCAAGGATGCTTGCGCCCGAATGCGCCGGACGGTCCGCAATCTGGAATGAAGCTTCACGTGACCCGCGCCCATCCTACGCAGCCCCAACAGTGGCGTCAAGATGGGCGCGAAACGAAAGGCTACCGGACGGGAAGCCTTTCCTCAAATAGGGGGACCGCAATTGACTCGACTGCCGGCACATCGAAGAAGTCGAGTGGGTCAGTGCCCAAGGAGACTTCTGCGCCATCATCGACTCCGTCGCCGTCCGAGTCCGCAATGGTCGGATTCGTCAAGTAACTGTGGGTTGCCAGAATCTCGTCAAGATCTGAAATCAGATCGTTGTCGGAATCGCGCCGCAGCGGATTCGTCAGGTAACCGTTCACGCCCGAGATCTCGTCCGCATCGGAAATGCCGTCCTCGTCCGTGTCGGGGTCGTCATCCACAATCGTCACCGTTGCGGGGTTTGCAGCATTCACCAGCAACGCCGTGGCCGGATTGCTTAACGTGACCGTGATGGTCTCGTTGACCTCGTGCTTGGTGTCGTTCACGACCGCGATGTTGATGGTCTTCACCGTGTCCGTTGCGCCGAAGTTGAGCGTGCCGGTGGCTGCCAAGTAGTCCGTGCCCAGCGTTGCCGTGCCGGGACTTGCCGCATAGTTGACGGTCGTGGTATTCCCAACACCGGGTGCATCGGTCAGCCGGACCTGAAGCGCCACCGTGGTCGCCGATTCGACCAGCGAGTACGTCGCACTCGAGAAATCAACGCCGGGCAAGACATCGGTGTCCACGATAGTCAAGGTTGCCGGATTGTTCGTGCCGGTCAGAATGGCATTCACAGGATTGGAGAGCGTTACGACGACCGTCTTGTCGGGTTCGCTAAATGCGTCGTCGAGAATCTGCACGTTGACGGTCTTGGATACGTCGAACGCGTCGAACTGAAGCGTGCCGCTCGCCATCGTGTAGTCTTTTCCGGCGACCGCTGTGCCGCCCGTGACGGCATAGTCGATACGCGTCAAGTTGCCGGGGCCGGGCGCTTCGGAGAGCGACACGGTTAGAGCCGCGACGCTATTGCCCTCGGCGATGGAAAAGGTTGACGATGCGAAGTCGAGATCCGGAGGCGTTGGGGCTTCCGCGTCCACATACCCGATGTCCTTCAAAACGCCGATCTCAAATTCGGCGTACGTGCGCACGGCAACGCCGGCGGAGATGGAAGGCTTCATCACGACCGGGCCGGAGATAGAAGTGGAAAAATGGCTCAGGCTGCTTCCCAACGAAAAGGTCGGCGGTGCATAGATCGGGGGCCGAACGCTTCCAAACGCCGCCTTTGCGAAGGGGCTGTCGAGGGCAAGGCCGCCGCTGCTTCCCGTCAGATACGACGTGTTACCGGCGAAGACCGTTGTCGTGTTGTTGAACAGAACGACGCCGCCGGTTCCCGTCTCCATATACTTGTCCCACACCGAATACACACCCGGATTCGCTCCGGAGATTTTGCTCGCGGCAGTCGCATTCGACAAAGACAACACGCCCAGCCCATGGGTCATCTCATGAAGAAGCACGGAAAACAAGTCGTACTGACCTGCGGTTACCGGCACAGCCGAAGCCGTGTACCAGGGATATCCGAAGTCGACCGTGCTCGAAATGTCGGCCGTGCCGGGCAGAGGGTCCACGCCGGTCGCAATATGTTCGTGGGCAAAACCACTGTTGAATCCGTTCGGCGTCATGAAGAAAAAAGGCCCGGCCGATGCCAAGAAACCAGAGGCATCCGTCTTGGATACGTTGAACACAATGTCGCACGTGGCTGGGGCCGTTTCATTGAGGACATCGCCGATGTACTCAAGCACGCGGTTTACCACGTCTCGTCGCGCCGCGCCCAAGGACGGGTGGTCAAATCCCTGGTTGTTATCGTTTTGGACATCCAGGTAGGTGATGTTGAAAAGGATTTGATTGTACTTGGTGCGGTGCGTCGGTACTGCGGCGGGGATTGCCCATGCAGGCGGCTTCGAGGAATCGAAGACCACGGTGTTCCCTTCACAATCCGTGTATCCGACCTCGACGGCCCACGCCGTACCAGCCGCCGCCAGCACGAACCACCCTAAACAAACCGCTCGAAACACCCTCGCCTCCCCAACGCTAAACCCAGTCATAAAGAATCCCCACTTTATCTTGCACGCTGAATACTACCACGGAACCACCCGCTCGATGGAAAGTGCCCAAACGCGGGTGCTACGATGCCCCTTACCACGGAACATTCGGTCGAGCAAAGAACCGCGGAAGGAGTGAGCGTGCCGAAGTACACAC